>NZ_JARXNQ010000001.1:0-300000 GCF_029872055.1 Sulfurimonas sp. C5 | reverse complement strand
CTCTTTAGGAAAAAAAATAGAGTGGATCCCAAGTGTTTTAAAAGAGAATTCAGAACATGAAGCATTTTTAGTTTATAACAGAAAAGCAACAAACTCTCTTATGACAAAATACTATGACGACTTCATTAAAGATAAAGAGATTATCGGTGATTACATCTTAGCGGATCATACTATTGAAATCAGCCCTGACGATATCAAAGGGATGGACTTTACAAAAAAAATTCAAAAAGTGCAACTGCACGGAAAAACATATTACCTCAATATCTATCCGATTGTTGATTTTAATCAAAGAGTAATGGGTTATGTAGGGACTCTCAGCACACTCGAACAGTTCTTCAAAAAATATGAGATAGAGTTTCTGAAAAATTTTATTCTCATTTTGGCAACGGCAATTATTATCTTTTACCTTACAAGAAGAAGAACACTGAGTGTTTTAAAGAAGATTAACTTCCTAGAGAATTTGACAAATAAAATAAAAAGCAAAAAGTTCAAACTTTTACATAGAATCTCATTGGACGAAAAAAACGAACACTCTTTGGCACAACTTCAAAATAACATTATTTCCATGGGCTTGGAACTTGAAAAAGGATATAACAGCTTACAAGAAGAGAACAGAGAAAAAGATGAACAACTCTTTACACAGCTTTACTATGACACACTGACACAACTGCCAAACAGAAACAAACTCTTTGAAGATTTAAATAATGATCCAAAAAGCTTTTTAGCACTTCTTGACATTAAAAACTTTAAGCAGATTAATGATGTTTTCGGTTTTGAAATTGGAAACCTTGTTTTACAACAAGTGACACAAACAGCTCAATTCCAGCTCAATGAGAAAGAATACAGTCTTTACAGAATAGGAAGTGATAAGTTCATCATTAAAAACCATAAACATCTAAGTAAAGACTCTTTTACCAAGTTTATTCAATACATTATGCAGTTAATTGAAAACAACACTATACAAACGGAAAACGACATAAGCATTTCGGTCGAGATGTATGCCGGGATATGTTTCGATATGAGCGACAAACTTGCAAAAGCGGAAATGGCTCTAACAAAAGCTAAAAATCAAAATAAAGAATATGTAATTTATACTCAAGATGATGAAGAAAAAAATACACATACTCAAAATCTAAATACTATTAACAAAATCAAGACAGCTCTTGAGAATAATGATATTCTTGTTTATTTTCAACGTATTGTCAATCCAAACAGAAAGCTTTGCAAATACGAAGCACTTGTAAGACTCAATGACAACGGAACGATCTTATCACCATATTATTTCATCGACATTGCACAGAAAACAAAGTACTACCCAAGCATTACAAAAGAGGTCCTCAGACAAACATTTGAAAAATTCAGAGGAACAGAGTGTATATTTTCAATCAATATAAGTGCCAGTGATATTTTAAACGAGCATACAAAGAATTTCATCAAAGAACAGTTACATACTTGCAGTAATGCGAACCATGTAATCTTTGAAATTTTAGAGTCAGAAGAGATATATAACCTTCCTGAGATAGAAGAGTTTTTTCAAGAGATTAAAAAACTAGGTGCAAGAATTGCGATCGATGACTTTGGAACAGGTTATTCAAACTTTTCATATCTTCTCAAAATTAATCCTGATTTGATTAAGATAGACGGTTCATTGATTAAAAATATCGATACGGACGAGAGAGCACAAAAAGTTGTAAAATCGATTATTACATTTGCCAAAGAATCAAATATTATAACGGTTGCAGAGTTTGTTCATTCCCAAGAGGTATATAAAGTTTGTAAAGATTTAGGAATAGATGAATTTCAAGGTTATCTTTTTGCTGAACCTACTCCAGATATTATACTGGAGTAACAGTTCCAAAAAGTTCTTCAGAATTATAAAGTGAATCAAAATTGTTCACTTTATAACTTTGTGTCGGATCAAATAAAACAAGTTCGGCATCATTCCCAACTTCAATTGTCCCATTATCAGTCGTTAGTTTCAATAACGTTTGCATATCTATAATTTCGCTTTTTACCAGTTTTGTATAGTAAAGTGGAAGTGCATCTGCAAGTGCAGAACATCCGTATGCCGCATCATCAAATGCCACCTCTTTGTTTACAGGCGAGTTTGGCTGATGAAGTGTTGTAAGTGTATCTATCTCTCCTGCTTTTAATAACTCTTGGAGTCTTTGCATATCCTCTTGTGAAGCAAGCGGCGGATTGATTTTTGCGATCGTATTAAAGTCTCTGCACGATTCGTCACAACGTACCAAGTGGTGGATAGAAACCTCACAAGAAACTTTTACACCCTCTTGTTTAGCTTTTGAAATCAGGTCTATACTTCTCGGTGATGCGATAGATTTAAAAAGAATTTTAATATCAAAATACCTTGCGATCTCGATCATCCTTGAAACGTGTAATACTTCACTCAGTTCAGGAATACCAGTAAGTCCAAGATGTGAACTCACGTCACCGTCAAACATCACACCTGACTGAATTAAAGAGTTGTCTTCCGCTTTACAAAAAAGTGTCGTGTCGTACATCTTTACATATTCGGCAATTTTGATCGCAGTATTGTTTTTAGCTATCGTACTCATATATGGAGATGTAGCCCCTTTTTTAAGTAAAATTGCAATGTTAGAAAGACTAAGGTCCTCTTGAAGAGTGTTTAGCATTAGATCAATTTGAACATCGTCAATATCTTTAATACTATTTTGTGCAAATTCAAGAACAACTTCGTTATCTATGGCAGGCTTAGTGTTTGGATTGATTATAACCCTTCCAACACCACCTTGCTTTGCCTCATTTGCGATAGCATGAATATTTTTTGCATTGAGTGTAGCATCTAACAAACTTACGTTTTTATCTACTAAAGACGGAATAAGATAAGCACCTTTTGCATCAATAACTTCATCATCTTTCAATGATGTACCTATCTCTACAATTTTTCCGTCAACTACTTTAACGTCCACCTCTTTAGAGCCGTTTACGTCGCATACTATCGCATTTGTTATTACCATGTTTACACCACCTCTGATATAATTATGACATTATAAAGAAAAAAGGCTTAAGAGTTGCGTGTTATCCTAACAATTTTTTTACTTTCTATGTCACTTTTTGCAAAAACTCCTTACGAAAAAGGAAAAATACTTTATATGCAAAAAGGGTGTAATAATTGTCACGGCAATAGAGCCGAAGGAATGCAACGCTCCCCTTACCTAGCCAACCGGGCAAAAGGATTTCTTACATATAAACTAAAACGTTTTCGAAGCGGTAAAGCAGATACACAACAGCAAGAGATCATGATCATGTTTACAAGTACGTTAAGCGATGAAGATATAGACAACTTAACTACATACTTAGAAAACTATCATGATGATAAAAATGCTGAACGCTACGATGACAGCTATCAAACTTGGGGAGACGGCGGATCATGAAACTACTCGTATCGGCACTGGAGCATTCGGCAAATGTACATTTAACATCACTAACAAAAGAGTTAGGTGATGATGTTGAATTACTAGGAATATTTGATAAAAAACTAGGTAATCCTATCGTAGATCTGCAATCACTTGCGATTATGGGACTTGTAGATGCAATTAAAAAGATCCGCTACTTTTTCAAGCTGGCAGACAAGATGGTAGAACTCTCTGCAGAAGCTGATAAAGTACTGCTTATTGACTCTTCCGGATTCAACTTGCCTCTAGCAAAAAAAATCAAGAAAAAATATCCAGACAAAGAGATCATTTACTATATCCTGCCACAAGCATGGGCATGGAAAAAAAAGCGTATACCTGTACTTACAAAAACTATTGACAAACTGGCATCTATTTTACCTTTTGAGCCTTCATACTACCCGCAAGAGGCAAATATAAAATATGTAGGACATCCTCTAATGGATCAGATCACTGTTTTTAAAGAGCAGTTAAATGCAGAGATCAAATCTATCGCCTATCTACCTGGAAGCCGTAAAAGTGAGATCAGACGTCTTATGCCTGTTTACAAAGAGTTAATTCAAACTCTCAATCTTGACGCTACTATAGTCATCCCAGAACATTTCTCACAAGAGGAGATTAAAGACCTTTACGGAGATCTCAGCGGTGTGACTATTTCACACGATACACATAAAACACTCAATGCTGTAGATTTTGCTTTTGTTTGCAGCGGGACGGCAACACTTGAGGCTTCTCTAATCGGAACGCCTTTTATTTTGGTATATAAAGCTAAAGCACTCGATTATTTCATCGGCAGCAGACTTGTAAAGCTTGATCATGTAGGGCTGGGTAATATTTTGTTGGAGAAGTACAAGAACATTACACTTCATCCAGAGTTCTTACAAGATGAAGTGACAGCTAAAAACTTGCTTGAGTGTTTTAACAACTATAATCGAGATGATTTTTTACAGAATGCCAAACTTTTACGTGAGTATCTTAAACACGGTTCTTCCGAAAAAGTAGCACAATGGATAAAAAAATAATATAAAGTAGAACTTTACGTTTTTCGTATGTAATTCTATGTTATACTTAAAATCAATTAATTTATTAAAATAGGACAATAATGAAATTTCTTTTAAAAGCTATCCTCATATTCATTTTATCAATTACATCAAGCTTGGCAGCAGGTTTTTTAATGCCGGATCAAGCATTTCAACCATATGCAAAAGTCAATGACAAGATGGAAATAGAAGCGGGAATAACTCTTGGAGAAGAGATCTACGTATATGAAAAGCAACTAAAAATGGAACTTCTCAATACAAAAGATGTCTCTATCAAAAATATAAACAAGCCTGCACCGGTTGAACACCACGGTGACATGGTTTATATAGAATCTCCAAAATACATCTTAACACTTCAAGATACATCTGCAAACAAAGGTGTTAAGGACCTAAAACTAAAAATATCTTACCAAGGATGTTCAGAACAAGGTTTATGTTACGAGCCTTATACAAAAGAGTTTGACTTAAAAGTCGATACTTCAAAACTTGTCTCAAATACTGAAGAAAAGCAATTGCCTGTTGCAGAAGAAGATACAAAATCTGAAACAGACATCATCTCAGATACTATCAAACACAGTGGTTTCTTCGTTATTATTGCAACATTTTTCATTTTCGGTATTCTCCTTTCTTTAACACCGTGTGTGTTTCCTATGATCCCTATTATCTCAGGTATTATTATCTCTCAAGGACATGGTTTAACAACTAGAAAAGCGTTCGCTCTTTCTGTAGTTTATGTACTTGCTATGGCTATTGCATATACAATTGCCGGTGTGTTAGCAGGACTTTTTGGTTCAAACCTTCAAGCTGCTCTTCAAACACCATGGGTAGTTTATTCATTCGCTGGTGTTTTTGTAGCACTTGCTATGTCAATGTTTGGATTTTATGAATTAAAGGTACCTGAAGTCATTGTTTCTAAAGTAAGTCAAAACTCATCTCAAGGTGGTTATATCGGTGTAGCCATTATGGGATTTTTATCTGCATTAATTGTAGGCCCTTGTGTTGCAGCTCCACTTGCAGGTGCACTTGTTTACATTGGACAAACCGGTGATGCATTTTTAGGTGCTACTGCACTGTTTAGTATGAGTATCGGTATGGGATTACCGCTTATATTAGTAGGAGTAAGTGCTGGTAAATTTATGCCTAAACCTGGTGCATGGATGACTATGGTAAATGCAATCTTCGGTGTTATCATGCTCGGTGTTGCTATTTGGATGCTGGATAAAGTGATTTCAAATGAGATTACAATCCTTCTTTATGCTTTAGTAGGTATCGGTTTTGCACTTTATCTGGGTGCATTTGAAAACCAAACTCATATCTTTAAACGTACTATCGGTGTTATACTTTTTATCTATTCTCTTACACTGTTTTTAAGTTTCTTAGCAGGCAAGACAAGTATGACTCAGCCTCTTGGATTTTTAGCAGCTTCAACGACAAGTGTACAAACAACCAAGCAAGAAGAACTTCAATTTGAAGTTGTAACTTCTTTAGAACAACTAGATACTGTTTTAGAAAAAAACAAAGGTAAAAAAATAATGCTTGATTTTTCTGCTGAATGGTGTGTAGCTTGTAAAGAGTTTGATGAAGTCACATTTGCTGATCCTGCAGTGATTACAGAGCTTAAAAAATATGTACTTGTACGTGCAGATGTAACTGCTAACGATGAAAATGCAAAAGCACTTAGTAAAAAGTATAAAGTGTTCGGTCCTCCTGTAATTATCTTTTTTGATAAAGAGCTTCAACCTATACATTCAAAAACAATCGTAGGTTTTACAAAGCCTAAGAAGTTCTTAGAACACCTTCAATCTCTTTAATTTAGGAATGTCTATGTTAGATTCAAATACAGAAGTATGTATATGTAATTCACTTACTGCTAAAGAGATTGCAGAGTGTATTAAAAAGCATAATCTAAAAACATTACAAGAAGCTATAGAAAATAGTGAATGTCCAATGGGTGACAAGTGTGAAGCTTGTCACGATGAAGGTTTTAATAATGACGGGATCAATATCCCTCTTGTTATTGCTCTTGTGAAACAGGGGAAACTGTAGGTAGATAGATTTTAAAAATCGTTCTCCCCTCCTCTGTCTCAACTTTAATTGAACCTCCAAAATGTTTCTCTATAATCATTTGAGACATATATAACCCCAAACCTGTACCGTTTTTCCCTTTTGTACTGAAATACGGTTCAAACAGTTTTTCTAAATGCTCTTTTGGTATACCACCTGCATTATCTTCAATAGCAATTACGATTCTGTGCTTTTCTTGTCTTAAAGAGATATTGATCTTTTTATGATGCATGTTTGATGCTTCATACGCGTCAATCGCATTGTTTAAAATATTTAGAAGTACCTGTACAAGTTCATTGACATAGACTTGTGCCTTAATAGATTCGTAGATCTCTACATTTACTTCTATATCTTTCAACCTAGCTTTAATTAATGTAATAGCTTTTTCGATCAACTCTTCTAACTCTATCTCTACAAATTCTTTGTCTTTACAGAAATATGTTTTAAAATCATCTACTGTGTCAGATAAATAGATGATTGTTGCATTAATAGCCTCAAACGTTTTTAAAATCTCTTCTTTATCTAATTTATTTTCTAAAAGATACTGCAGTTGTATCTGTGAAATCTGTAATGTAATCGTATTTAACGGCTGTCTCCATTGATGTGCGATCATACTTACCATTTCACCCATAACGGCTTGTTTAGACTGATGTGTTAAAAGCTCATCTTTTGCTATAAGTTCTTCTACTTTTTGCTCTACACTGTCTTGAAGGGTTTTATTGTAGTCACGCAGCCGTTTTGTTTGTTCTGCAACCTGTTTTTCAAGTTCTTTATTAAACGATCTTAGTTTTCTTTGGTAATAAAGCATCACCAATAAAATAACTCCCATCACTCCTGCAATTTTAATTACAAGTGAATAATCCATTGTTTTTTGATAACGGGTTGTTCTCCATGTATTTAGTATGTTGTCCATTCTATCTTTAGAAATTCTAGTTAAAGCTTTTTCAATAATTGTATATAAAACGGGCTCTGATTTTTGTACACCTATACTTGCAGGAGCAGGATATTCTTTTGCTAAAAATCCATTGATTTTAAGCTTACCGTATCCATATTTATCTATAAGATAATCAGCCTGTAAATCCAGTGAAGCTATAGCATATGCCTTGGATGAAAGCACCATTTTCACCATCTTGTTTTTATCGTTTTCTACAACAAAATTAATATAGGGATACAATGAATGCAAATACTCCTTAAATGAAGGCATCTGTACAACTATTGTTTTGTCTTTCAGCTCTTCAGGAGAGAGTACGAACGATTTATCTAATTTACTAATTAAAGTGTAATGCACATTGATAAAAGGTTTCGTAGCTTGAAGTGTCGGGTACTCGTCAGAATTTGTTCCAAATGCAGAAAGAATTTGACATTCACCATCTTTTACTTTTTGTTGCAAATCCTCTTTTGAACTTGAAGGAACAGCTTCAAAACTGAGCGATGTTGTTTGAGCTATATCGTTAAAAACATCTGACATTATTCCTGTCATTTTTTCTTTTTTTACCCCATCTATAGGATATTGATCAGAATACGTACAAACATTAATAACTGGGTTTTGTTGAATATACTGTTTTTCCGCTTCACTCAAACACAGGCTTTTATTTACGTAGTCATAATTAAAAATAAAATTTGAAAGTCCTTTTTGTTGATCAAGGTTGTACTGCTTTTTAAAAAAAGACATCTGCTTGTTTAAAAAGTTTTTATCTATAGAGCCTATATCATATGTATACGGGAGTATAAGCCTTTCAATTCCGTAAGCTTCGTCAAGAAGGTCCTCTTTAGAAAGTTCAGGAGCATATTTTTTATGTATTAGTTCTATAATCTCTTCTTTATGTGCCAATGCATACTGCCACCCTTTGATAGATGCATTTCTAAAGTTGATTGCTCTTGATGGATGATTTTTGATCTCATCTGCTGAACTAAAGAGTTCCATCTGTAGTATATAAAGGTTCTCATTACTTGGATCAAACACATGATATTTAATCCCTCTTTTATTGAGCTTGTATAGTTCATCAGACATAAATACAGTCATTCCGTCTACTTTACCATCTATAAAATCATCAATAGTATATTTATAGTTTAACAGTTGAATATCATCTATGTTAATGTTGTAAAAATCTAAAAACGGTTTGAAGTTTAATATAAAATCTTCTTTCGTAGAAGAGAGAATCTTCTTGTTTACTAGGTCTTTGGGGGACTTTATTTCAGGATGTACAATCATGACTAAAGCAGAACGTTTAAAGAAAGAAGCAACCAGTTTAATAGGTTTGCCTTTTAGATAGTCGATCAAAGTTGAAGAGTTATATATACCGTAAGTAGAAATACCGCTGAGAACATCCTCTTCTATTTGTGTAGAGTCTTGATACTCTTTAAGCTGTACATCCAAACCTACATCTTTATAAAATCCTTTCTCATATGCAGCAATAAAACCTGCAAATTCAAACTGATATTTTCCATTCAGTTGCAAAGAGATCTTTGCAAGTTTTTTTTCTTCTACAGTAGCAGCAGATAAACTCACTATATACAGGAGGGAAATAATTAAAATTCTCATTATGTTGTTAGTGCCTTTAAAACATCTTCAAATTTTCCTGCATAAATTTTCTTTATAGAACAGGCTATCATTAAATTGATCGGATAATCAAAATCCTCTATTATTCTCTTTTGTGTATCCAAAAAATGTTCCTCTTCTATAAACTTTTCATCATTAGAAAAACTTTCTATATAAGGCTTGGTACTCTGCATATATCCATAAACTTCTTTTCCTAAAGCACAGGCATAACCGCATTCCCATACGGTACCGCTGTCAGGCTCTTTTCCTCGAAAACTGTTAAGATTGGCAATGACGATATCTGCTTTTTGTATCATTCCTACATTGGCTTCATATATATCTTGTGCAATTTTTTGCTTTGGCTGGGAAAAATCTACTACATTATCTAAAGGATATAAGCCTTCAAATCCATATATTTTACATAAAGCTACTAGTTTTTTACCGATTTCAATCGAATTTTGTTCAAAAACATCAGGACCGGCTATATAAATTTTTTTCATAAAAAAAACCAAATTTAAATATTTTTTTTGTAATTGTAACATTTTCTTTTCTTTAAGCGCAAAATTAGCCTCTTTATCTTACTCTACACTAAAATATAATAACGAGAGATTTTATGGCAAACAGATTAGAAAAAGAGGATTCACCCTATCTTCAACAACATAAAAACAATCCTGTAGATTGGTGGCCTTGGTGTGACGAGGCATTTGAAAAAGCACAAAAAGAGAATAAAGCAATTTTTATAAGCATCGGTTACTCATCATGTCATTGGTGCCATGTGATGGAGGAGAAGGTCTTCGAAAATGAAGAATGTGCACAAATTTTAAATGAGAACTTCATCTCCATTAAAGTTGATCGTGAAGAGCGTCCCGATATTGACAAACACTATCAGGAAGTATATCAACTCTTAAACCGCCGTGCAGGCGGATGGCCAACTTCAATCTTTTGTACACCACAGAACAAACCGTTTTTTGCAGGCACTTATATTCCTCCGGAAGCACATACAGGAGATGTTGAAGGTATGGGCTTTAAAGACCTTACATCACTGATTGCTCAAAAAATTGAAGAAAATGATCCAAAACTTTACGAAAATGCCGATGAAGTGGAAAATTTTATCAAGCATGTTGAACATCCAAAAGAGGCTACTGTTTTAAAAGCGGAGTTTTACCTTACGTTTATCAATCAGGCAAAAAGCAACTTCCAGCCAAAATACGGAGGATTTTCAGTGGAACCGAAGTTCCCGCACGCTTCCACACTCAAAGCGCTGCAAGTGATAGACAACTTATATGATGACAAAGCCATTCAAGCGATGATTACACACACACTGGACGAGATGAAAAAAGGTGGTATGTATGATCTCGTTGACGGTGGTTTTTGCCGCTACTCTGTAGATGAAAAATGGTTAGTTCCCCATTTTGAGAAAATGTTATACGATAATGCTCTGCTTTGTTCTAACTACCTTGAAGCTTATCTGGCTTACAAAGATGAAAAGTATTTACATACCGCTAAAGAGATAGCAGACTTCTGGTTTAACCATATGAGTGAAGAGAACCTCTTTTACAGTGCAAGTGATGCTGACAGCGAAGGTGAAGAGGGAACTTACTTTACTTACACATATGAGGAAGTCTATGATCTTCTTACGCAACACGGTTATGATGAACCAGGTGCAATGTGTGAAAAGATGAATGTAACTTTACAAGGAAACTTTGAAGGAAAAAACATTATCCGCTTTGACAACGAAGTCCCGACATGGTTTGCTGATGTAAAAAAACTTTTACAATCGATCCGTGGCAAAAGAGCATATCCGTTTATTGACAGAAAAGTACAAACATCTTGGTCTGCCATGATGATCTATTCCCTTTTCCAACTAAGCAGTGTTGATGGCTCTTATGAAACAAAAGCGATAGAGGCACTTGATGCACTTTTAGCAAAAATGTTTGTTAATGGCACGCTATACCATACATCTCTGCCTGAAAAAACACCTAAAGTTGAAGCATTCTTAGAAGATTATGCCTTTTTAGCAAAAGCACTGCTTAGTGCATACAAAATAACTCAGGATGAATATTATCTCATCCAAGCACAAAGAATGGCAAATAAAGCGCTTGAAAACTTTTATGAGAAAGGCTTATGGAACTTCAGTGTAGGAGAGTTTAAAACTAAAGCTGAAGTGACTGACAATACATACACAAGCAGTGTTAGTATTATTGTGGACGTACTTCTCACGCTTGGAATGCTTTTAGAGGATGAAAAATATACACACTTTGCGTTTAAAACGATGGAATACAATTCTTATGATCTTGGACGCCGTCCGATTTATTATCCATATATGATGATTCAAGCACTACGTTACATCAAAGGTGATAGGATTGTTAAATCGACTTTAACTAATCTCAAAGAAAATCGTAGTAAACTTGGAGCTATAAGTTATCCGTTTACGATTCTTAAATCAAGTGATGACAAAGATTTTATGATCTGTGGAGAAAAAAGCTGTTTTGCAAATACTTCAGATATTGATCAAATAGACGAACTGATACAAAAAAGTTTATAAGGAGCATTTTATGGGCAAAAAGAATATGGTTGCAGACGAATTGGCAGAAGGTTCGGCACTTGAAGAAATTGTCCATGAAGATCGCCGTAAATCAGTTACTTCCAAGACTAAACAAGACAGAAGAAAATCAAAAAAGAAAAAAAGAGTATCTGTTTGGGTAAAAGAAGAAGTTTTAGAGTACGAGAGTGAACTAAAAAGGCTTCAGATTGAACTTTTAAAGATGCAGAACCATGTCAAAGATACAGGGCAAAAAGTGCTTATGATCTTTGAAGGGCGTGATGCTGCCGGCAAAGGGGGTACAATAAAGCGTATTACTGAGCATCTAAATCCTCGTGGTGCCAGAGTTGTTGCCCTGGACAAACCGAGTGATACTGAAAAAACTCAATGGTATTTTCAGCGCTATGCAGAACATCTTCCATCTGCAGGTGAAATTGTTTTGTTCGATAGAAGCTGGTATAACCGGGCAGGTGTAGAACCAGTTATGGGCTTTTGTACTCTTGAAGAACACGAGGAGTTCTTACGTGAAGTACCGGAATTTGAAAAAATGTTAGTCAATTCAGATATCCGTATTTTTAAATTTTATTTTTCTGTTTCAAAAGGTGAACAGAGAAAAAGATTTCTAAAAAGAAAAAGAGATCCTCTCAAACAATACAAACTCTCTCCCGTTGATCTCAAATCACAAAAACTTTGGAACAAATATACAGTAGCGAAATTTTCCATGCTGATGGCATCACACACCTCTCATGCTCCGTGGACAGTAATACGTTCAGACAATAAGAAAAAAGCAAGAATCAATACCATAAAACATATTCTCAGTCATTTCGATTATCCAAATAAAATAGAGCAAGAAGAACTCATTACCGACAATGAAATCAAAATTTCAGCCCAAGACGAAATCAGGCTCATGGAAAGAGAAATGAGTTTACTAAGCACTAAAAATTAATCTTTTTTGGCTATAATCTCCTTTTATATTTTTGAGGGTAGCTATGTTTAAAGATCTTGGCAAATACTTATTTATGATAAAGCTTGGGTACAAGTATATCGGTATATTTAAGAAAACTTTTTTTCATCCTTTTATCTCACAAAAGTATGCTTACGAAGAACTCTCAAAATCACGCCAAGCATATTCAAATAAAGTTTTAGAATTTTTAAATATCAAAGTAGAGATTGACGGTGAACTTCCAAAAGAGGATAAGATCCTTTATGCTATCAACCACCGTTCACTGCTTGACATCATCGTAATGGAAAACATTTTTTCAAGATATAACAAAAACGGCACATGGATCGCAAAACAGGAACTTTTCGACAGCTTTTACGGAAAGTTTTTCGAATATAGCGGCTGTATCAGTGTTGATCTTGAAACTAAAAAAGGGTTAATAAGTTTTTTTAAAACTATCAAAAATACTTTTAACAAAGTAGACAATATGAACCTTTATATCTTCCCTGAAGGTGAAAGATATAAATCAGAAGGTATTAAAGAGTTTCAAAGCGGTGCTGAAAAAATTGCAAAAGCTAACAACTTAAAAGTAGTTCCCGTATATATTAACGATCAGCTTGAAAAAGTTTTTCAAGCTTCTCCATTTGAAGATACATACATAGTTAAAGTACATATCGGTGATGTAGTGGATTATCAAAACTTAGAAGAGAAATATCTATCTCACTATAAAACATCATTAGAAAAAGGTTTATAATAGATGAAATTAGGTGTAAATATTGACCATGTTGCCGTACTTCGTGAAGCTAGAGAGGTAAACGATCCAGATATTTTACAAGCACTTTACGTTGCTTGTCAAAACGGAGCGGATCAAATTACAATTCATCTTAGAGAAGACAGACGCCATATTCAAGATATAGATGTTAAAAATATCATGATGCTCTCAAAAGTACCTGTGAATCTAGAGTGTTCTATCAATAAAGAGATTATCGATATTGTATGTGAGAACAAACCGCACCGTGCGACACTCGTACCCGAAAAACGTCAAGAGGTAACTACTGAAGGCGGTTTAGATCTTTTCAGTAATGAAACATATGTAAAGTATGCAATCGATAAACTAAATGCAGCAGAGATTCCTGTTTCACTTTTTGTAGACCCAAGCATAGAAGCTATGAAAAAATCTAAAGAGTTAGGTGCACAAATGGTAGAGTTACATACCGGTCACTTTGCAAATCTTTTTGCAATGCTAAACTCTGCACTTCCATACTCTAACCACTCAGTCAAAGAGTTAGAGCTTTCACGTTCTGAACTTGAAAAAGGACTGCAACAAGAGATCGAAAAAATTAAAGAAGCTGCAAAACTTGCAAATGAGCTTGGTTTAGAGGTAGCTGCAGGACACGGACTAAACTATCATAACGTAGATAATATGGTAAATATTCCGGAAATTATTGAGCTTAACATCGGTCAAAGTATTATTGCACGCAGTGTTTTTACTGGTCTTGATAAAGCTGTACAAGAGATGAAAAGACTCACAAGCAGATGAAACCAAAAATTGCGATCTCCATTGGGGATCTTAACGGCGTAGGTCTGGAAATTGCCTTAAAATCTCACAAGGCAATCTCACAATTTTGTTCCCCTGTTTACTGTATCAGCTACACAATGCTGCATCAAGGTGCGAAACTTCTTAACCATGAACTCCCAGAGGATCTGCAACTTCACGAAATCGATGGAGAGTTTACTATTGAAGCAGGACAAGTAAGTAAAGAGAGTGGTCTATACTCCTATAACTCTTTTATGGAAGCTATCAAACTTTGTGAAAACAAACAAGCCGATGCAGTCGTGACCATGCCTATCCATAAAGAAGCTTGGAAACTTGCAGGACTTGATTTTGTAGGTCATACCGACCTGCTCCGCAAACACTTCAACCAAGAAGCTATAATGATGCTTGGATGCCCTGAGATGTTTGTAGCACTCTTTACGGAGCATATGCCGTTAAAAGAGGTACCTTCTCATATTACTTACGAAAAAATATCGCGGTTTCTTTTTGATCTGCAAAAAAGTTTGGGAGATAAACAAGTAGCAGTTCTAGGGCTAAATCCTCATGCAGGAGATAACGGTGTACTCGGGAGTGAAGAACGTGAGATTGAAAAAGCTATTGCTCATGTAAATACAACTTTAGATAAAGAATTGTTTCATGGATGTATCGTTCCAGACATTGCATTTACGCCCTCATTTAGAAAAAACTTTAACTACTATGTAGCAATGTATCATGATCAAGGCTTAGCACCTCTAAAAGCACTTTACTTTGATGAAAGTGTCAATATATCACTCAATCTTCCAATTATTAGAACATCCGTAGATCACGGTACTGCTTTTGATATAGCCTACCAAAACAAGGCACAAAACCTTAGTTATATCAATGCAATAAAATCTGCATTAAACTTTATAAATAATTAAACTTTGCTAATATATACTTAAGCATTAGAGGTTATAATTTTGGCATCCTTAAAGGATAATTTTTTTCCTTTAATACATTTTAAATTGGAGTATATAATGAAAAAGTTACTATTATTATCTGTAGCAGTTGCAAGTTCTTTAATGGCAAATACTGTAGCACAAGAAGCAAAAGATGCTGGTTTAGCACCAATTCCAAGTGATAAAAAAGCACTTATGAAACTGATTGACAATCCAAACAACCCTATTACGGATGCAAAAGTTGAACTTGGTAAACAACTTTATTTTGATCCAAGACTATCTAAAAGTGGTTTTATCTCTTGTAATTCTTGTCACAATTTAAGTGAAGGTGGTGATGACGGTTTAGAAGCTGCTATTGGTCATAAATGGACAGTAAATCCACACCATTTAAATTCTCCAACTGTATATAACTCTGTATTTAACTCTATTCAATTCTGGGATGGAAGAAGCCCACACTTAGAAGACCAAGCGCAAGGTCCTATGCAAGCAGCCCCTGAAATGGCAGCAACAAAAGAACATGTTGCAGCAGTTGTAAGTTCTATGCCAGAATATGTAAGTGCATTTAAAAAAATCTACGGAGATGATGTAAAAATTGATCTGGCAAAAGTAGCAGATACTATTGCTGTATTTGAAAGAACTCTGGTAACTCCATCTAGATATGACGACTTTTTAAACGGTGATGCCAAAGCACTTACAAACGCAGAACAAGAAGGATTAAAAACTTTTATCCAAGTTGGTTGTACAACATGTCACACTGGTGTAGGACTTGGTGGAGAATTAAATGTATTTAACGCTGTAAACACTTACAAATACAATAATGTAGGTGACTTTAAAGGTGATGCAAATGGTATGGTAAGAGTACCGACACTTAGAAATATTACACAAACTGGACCATATTTTCATAATGGTATGATGAAAACATTACCTGCAGCAATTAAAGAGATGGGTAGAGTTCAATTAGGTTTAGATCTTTCAGACAAACAAGTAAGTGAAATTGAGACTTTCTTAAAAGCTTTAGACGGAAGAAAACCGGCTATAACAATGCCAATTTTACCAGCTTCTACTGATAAAACTCCACTACCGGATATTAACTAAAAGAGGAATTCCTCTTTTAGTCTAAATTGTCTGGAGTTAATCCAACTTCTTCTAAAAAGTGGCGTAACTGTACTATAGAATCTTTATGTAACTCATTGTTATGTGAAAGAGATATTGAATGCTCTTTGCCTTCATAGTGCAATAATAAACGATGTTTTTTTGACATGTCTATCTCTACCCCATAATGCTCTAATGCATGAACTAATTTCGTTACATCAATATTGCCGGCAATTGGATGTTCAAAAACTTTTTCGATCTTTGGTTTATGTTTACTCATTTTAATCCTTTTTATTTAACTGATATATACTGTAATCATATATATTCATTATCGCTTTTTAAAGATTAAAAGTGTCTTATCTTCTGTATCGTAAAGTGAGAAAGTTTGTTTGTCAACTAATTTCAATGATGTGAGGTTTTGAAAGAATTTTATTTTATGAAAGTACTGAACAATCGTATCTTGATACTTTGTATATCTTCCATCTTCATTTTTTTCAAACAGTGTAAATTTTGTATGGAGTTCATTGTTTTCAAAAATGGCATCAACACTTAAGAACTCATCGTCACTATCATTACTCATTGAACCTTCTGCAACATCTTTAAAGCCGTAGATAGTATTGATATCGGCGATAAATATTCCGTCATCATTGAGTTTAAGCGCTATTGCATCTAAAAACTTTGTCAGTGCTTCTTTATCCATAAAGTTAAGTACGTCAAAAATACTTACGACTGCGTCATACGTGCCTTCAACTTCACTCACGTCAATACACTCTGCATCTAAGCCTTGTTCTTTACATTCATCTATCATGAACTGACTTAAATCAACACCTTTACATTGTACACCATCACTAATCATACGACGCATAAAACCGCCGCGTCCACAGCCTACATCTAAAAGTGTTTTTACCTTATAATCTTCTAATTCCGAACGGTACAGATCATAAAGTGCTTCTGTTGCTTCTTCAATCCCTAAAAGGTGTTCAGCCTTTGCATATAGGTCTAAATTTGTCATTAAGCGTTTTGCTCAGCTTTAATTACTTTATTGATCTTCTCATAGATATCTAAAACTTCATCTTTTTTTGCAACATAAGAGTTTTTATTTGCGATTAGATAAGTCGAACTTGTCATAATATCTTGAACAACTTCTAAACCGTTTTGCTTCATTGTAGTGCCTGTTTCAACAATATCTACAATCATATCAGCTAAACCGATAAGCGGTGCAAGTTCAATCGAACCGTAAAGTTTGATTATTTCAACACTTACAGCACGTTCTTCAAAGTATTTTTTCGTGATGTTTACCATTTTAGATGCTACTTTTAACTCAGGCTTTGTCAGGTCTAACTTCTCACCCTTTTTCATCCCTATAGCCACTTTACAAACACCGCGTCTTAGATCAAGCAGACGAACAACGTCAAGCCCCTGCTCTTCTAAAGTGTCTAGTCCAACTACACCGATATCTGCCGCTTGATGATAAACATATGTTGCAACATCTTGATTTCTTACAAGTAAAAAGCGAAATTTTGGAGTATCTAAAATAAGTTTTCTATCGTCAAATTTGAAACTGTCTCCAAAAATAGTTTCAAAAATCTCTAGTGTTTCTTTTGCTATACGACCTTTTGGAAGTGCAACTGTTAGCATAAACCAGCCTTTGTTATAATCTTTTTCATCCCGTTAAAAATCAACTCTTGATCGAGTATGGCATCGGGAAATAGTTTTTTAAACTCTGACGCGTCTCCACCAGTTAAAATAATCGGTAAATTTTTACTTTTTATCTCATCAACAAATGGTTTGAGATACCCGTAACTGATCGCGTCTTGAGAATTTTTCGCCATTTTACCCAAATCTAGCTCAAAGTTAAATGAGTAATCGAGTGCAGAAGAGATATTTTTGTAACATTCCTGCATCGCTCTCATACCCGGATAGATAAAACCACCTTCAAAACTACCTTTTTTTACCACATCAACAGTAATCGCACTGCCTGCATCAATTACAACTGCATTAGTTACAGAAGCAAGAGCAACGATGCGGTCAATACCCATTGTTTCATAATATTTTGAGCGGTCGATAAACTGTTCTAAATCGATCCAGTTATCAAGTATTTGCAGTTTTTGTTTGCTTTGGACATTTACGGAGATAAAAAAAACTTTCTCGGTAATAGATGCAGGATTAAAGTCTTTTACAGAGTGTTTAAAATCCTGTGTAGAGTTATTAAAATGGTAAGAGGTATTTCCGATATCACAAAGAAGCATTACTGGATTTTCCAGCCTACTTCTTTAAAAGCTTTTTGTGCTTTAGAACATAAAGGAGCATCTATGAAGAGAATCTTTTGTTTAAAATTATGTTCGCAGAAAAGTGTAAGTTTTGAATAAATCTCTTCAAATTTATGTACATCTTTCATAAGCAATCTGCTTTTTTGGCTCACTGCAAAAATAGCCCAAAAATAACCATTTATATCTGTAGCAACATAAATTTTAATCTTATTTCTGATTCCTAATTCCTTAGGATTTACTTCTTGCATTTTTTTAAAAATCTTTCCCTTTGTACGAAGGGAATCAACAACCATTTGCATATCTATAATATATCCTTACTCGATACCTAATTCTGCAAAAAGTTTTTCAAAAAATACGCTTGTTTCAATTAACTCGTCTTTTAAAGTTCCAAAAGCCTTGTCTTCTAAAACCCACTCTTCAATTCTTTTAACACTGTCAGTTTTTTGACTTTCATCAAGAAGATCTGTTTTAGAAACCTTATCTCTAATTGCTTCTAAATTTTCTCTAATTTTTTCATTCATCTATTTGTCCTTAATAGTTGTCGTATTTTCCAGCTTCAACGTCAGCTTTTATTTTATCTAATTTTTCTTGAATCATATCAAGAATTACCTTTGCAGCCTCTTTATCGTCAGCCTCAGGAACATTCCAGTCTGTAAATTTCATATTTGCTTTAAAAATTGTTTCTACTTCTGCTTGAATTTCATCTTTTCTGGAAATAAGGTCTTTGATTACAGCATCCATTGTTTATCCTTTAGTATTAATTGCTTAACACTATTGTACAACTAGATAAATAAACAACTATAGGTTATTCATAAAATTTGGATAGATTTTTTTAATAATGAAGTATATGTTACATGCTATACAAAAACCAAAAAATACATCTAGTAAAGAGCATGAAAGAAAAATGATTGCTATCCCTAAAGAGACACTCCATAAATCAAAATAGTGTGTTACAAGTAATAACAATACAAATAAGAAACCAAATAAACCTGCTAAACGCTTTGCACCACCGTCTACAAGTTTGTCTTTTATATTGAATAAGCCTTTAAAAAATTCTGCCAACATACTGATAGGTGAAATACCACGGTTTAAAAAAAGTTTCATAACAAAATCGAAAATTAAAAAATAGAGTATAAAAACATTATGAGTATAAAGATAAAGTCCAACTAAAGCAGCAACAAATAATGCAGAAAATCTTGTTACATTAGCATCAACTTTTTCAAAATTCAATGGACAAACAGACATTGTTATTTCCCTTCAAGTAAAAGAATTATCAAATTTTAATCACATTTCCTTAAACTTTAACTATATTTTTTTCTTATACTTGAAGTTCTAAATTTAATTTTTAAATTAGAGTTTTTTTAATAAGTTTATACTATAATATATAAAAATTTATGTTATAATTTATTCTCAAATTATAACTATTATAAACAAGGACATCAAATATGAAAAAAGTTGTGAGTGCACTCCTTTTACCATGGTTTTTATCTGCATCTAATGATCCTTTGAGTTTGTCTCAGGCATTAGAAATATTAAAAAACAACAATTTAGAGATAAAAACTGCTACATTAGAGGTAAAAAGTGCTCAAGAAGATATTGACAAAACTACCGGCTTGCACTGGGGTAAGTTAGATTTCACACAAGACGTTGCCCGTTCAAACGATGCGGGAAATGTGTTTGGATTTAAACTTACATCTCGCGAAGCAACATTCGGTGATTTTGGTTTTCGTGATTTTAGTTTAACTAATCCAAATATCTTGACGGTAAAACCACACGATCTAAACTATCCAAAAGATCAAAACTTTTTTCAATCAAAACTTCGTTATGAAGTACCTTTATTTACAGGCTTTGCAATTTCAAGTTATACAAAAGTGATGCAAGAAGTAAAAAATATTAAAACTCTTGATAAAGACAAAGTACTCAACGAAAAAGTATTCCAATTAAAAAAGAGTTATTACGATATGGCTCTTCTTGAATCGTCAATTCATAATATGGAAACTATTTTATCAAATATCAATTCTTTAGAAAAAACGACGAAAACTATGATTGACGTAGGGTATGCCAAAAAAGTCGATCTTCTTGAAGTAAAAGCAAAAAAAGGAAATGTAGAAAGACTTCTTGTACAGATGAAAGCAAATGAAGAACTGCTTTACCATTACATCAGTTTTTTGCTTAATGAAAAAGTTGACAAAATTGAACTTCCTGCAAAAGAGATTACAGAACCGTATATTAGTAAAGATATGGTTTTAGACAGAAACTTAGATATTAAACAAGCAACAACTGCACTGGAGCTCAAAAAGAATATGTTAGATGCTAATGAAGCATCATACTATCCCACAGTTGGTGCTTTTGCAGAAGTAGCAACTGCCGACAATACTTTTTTAGGTAATGCAAATGATCACAAAGCTTATACTGTAGGTGCAAGACTCACGTGGAATATCTTTAACGGTGGTATTGACAGTGCGAACATAGAAAAAGCAAAAGTTGAAGAGTTAAAAATGCACTCACAAGTTGAACTTGCTAAACAAGGAATCGCACTAAAACTTGCTAAAATACGCACAGAAATTAAAAGTGTCAACCAAGAGATCAAATCTTTAAAAAAAGAATTAGATCTAGCAGATGCCATTTATAAAAACTATGAAGCAAGATATAAAGAAAAACTTATTTCTATGAACGATGTAATCATCAAACAATCATCTCAAATTGAAAAGATTTTAGAACTTTTGGTTGCTAAAAACAAAAGAAATGAAAAGATTTTTGAACTTGAAAAACTAGCAAACGGAGAAAACTAATGAAAAAAACCATACTACTTATCACACTTACGGCATCTTTATTTGCTGAAATGTTAACACTGTCCGGAAGTGTGATTTCAGACAATCAAAAGATGATTACAAGCCGTTTTATGGGCTTTGTTACAAATGTAACTGTAAGTGAAGGTGATAGAGTAAAGAAAAACCAACTCCTTTATACAATTGATTCTCGTGAAATCGATTCGGCAAAACGTCAAGCAGAAGCTGCACTGCAAATGTATAAAAATCAATACGAAAATGTAATTATCAATCTAGAACGTCATAAAAAACTTTATGCACAAGATATGGTTGCAAAATATAAAGTTGAAGAGCTTGAACTGGCTGCAAAAAATTTACAAGATATGATTAATATCGCTCAAGCAAGACTTCAAGAGGTTGAAAACCAATACCAATACTTAAGAATTAAAGCACCTAATGACGGTGTTGTTATTTCTAAAAGCATCAAAGTCGGTGAAATGGCTATCCCTGGTATGCCGGCTATTGTACTTTCAGATCTAAGTAACTTAAAAGTAGAAATAGAAATTGCAGAACAAGATATGAAAAGTGTATACGTTGGGAAAAAAGTAAGTGTAGAAATACCATCTTTAGGTCTTCAAATGATAGGAAAAATCTCAGCAATCATTCCAAGTTCAAACCCTATGACACATACTTTCAAAGTAAAAATTTCTTTACTAAGCAAAAACAAAAATATCTATCCCGGTATGTATGCTACAATCGGTATTGAGGTAAAATAGTTATGCAAGAACATGATGTTAGCAATATAAAAGTTAGCGATTACGCAGGAAAACTTGCAAAATCATTTTTATATAACCCTCTTACAGCTATTTTAGCTGTATTTTTATTGGCAATCGGGTATATCTCTTTAGAAGTTATGCCTCGTGAAGAGGACCCTCAAATAGCTCTGAGTGGCGGTAGTATTGTTGTTGCAGCACCGGGACTTTCTCCAAAAGAGGTTGAAAAAATCGTCGTTCAACCATTAGAGCAAAAAATTCGTGAGATTAGCGGTGTTGAGCACATATACTCAATGAGTATGGAAAATGCTGCTGTCATCAATGTAATGTATTATATAGGACAAAACAGGGAAGCATCAAACCTAAAACTTTACGATAAAGTTATGCAAAATATGGATCTGATGCCAAAAGAGGTGATGCAGCCACTAGTTAAGCCTTTTGATATAGACATTGATATCCCTATTGTAAATATTGCTTTTTATCAAACGAATGAGACTCTTGTATATTCAGATTTTTTAAAAACTATTCAAGATCTTAAAATCAAAATTGCACAAATAGACAATGTTTCAAAAACAGACCTAAAAGGTGAACATAAACAACAATTCAATGTAGATGTTGATCTCAATAAGCTTAAAGGGTATCACCTTTCATTAGGACAAATTGTTCAAGCTATAAAAGCAATCTCTATCAAAGCTCCAAACGTAAATACTAATACAAAAGATAAAAAACTTGTCGTATTCGGTGTACAAAATGTTATTGAGAATATCGAAGATGTACAGAACATAATAGTTGCACAATATATGGGTTCTCCAATCTATCTCAAAGATGTTGCATCTGTAAAAGATGGAATCAATAACAATGATAAGCTCTCGGCTAAAATTACGCTGAATGATATAGAGGAAAAACGCTCATACTCCCAAATAACATTGACTATCTCAAAACTGGCAGGTTCAAATGCCGTATTTGTTGCAGATGACGTTAAGGCACTTCTTACTAAATATGACGAAAAATTAAAAACTCAAGGGATTGGATATACCATTACAAGAGATTACGGACAACGTGCAAACGAAGCGGTTAATGAGCTTGTAGAACATCTTATTATTACAATTGTAATTATTACCGTAATGCTTGTATTCTTCCTTGGATATAAAGAGAGTATGATCGTAATGTTTACGGTACCTGCAATTCTTGCAGCAACTCTTTTTGTTGCATATCTAAGTGGACAGACGATCAATAGAATGACTCTGTTTGCATTTTTACTCTCATTAGGTTTACTTGTAGATGCGGCCATCATCGTAATTGAAAACATCCATAGACATCTGCATGCACATAACAGTGACCATAAAGATATTGATACCTTAGTAGTAAAAGCAACTGATGAGATTGGAGCACCGACTAACGTTGCGACACTTGCAATTATCTTAACGATGGTGCCTATGGCATTTGTAGGAGGCATGATGGGTGCTTTTATGAAACCGATTCCTCTCAATGTTCCTGTAGCACTTATAGCTTCGTTAATAGTAGCCTATATCTTTACACCTTATTTAAGTAAAAAACTTTTAAAAATTAAAGATGACGGTGCACACCATCCAAAAGAAAACAATAAAGGGAGCCTCTAATGTCACATCAACATCAGGGAAAAAAGTTTGAAAATTTTATTTATGATATTTTACAACATCGTTCTAAAAAAATTTTAGTGACAGCTCTTATTTTTCTATCTCTTTTTGGAACAATTTTAATGCTTCCTACAGAAGTGGTACTTGCTAGAATGTTACCTGGTAAAAGCTCTAATACATTTAGTGTATATGTCAAGACACCTGATGGAAGTTCAATCTCTCAAACTAAAGAGGTTGTTCAATGTGTTGAAGATGTCTTAAAACCTGAAAAAGAAGTCACTGATATTGAAAGTTTTATAGGTGAAGGTGCTCCTCTTGATTATGCCGGACTTGTAAAAGGAAGCGGTATGAAACAAGGGGAGAGATATGCCGAAATGGTAGTAAACCTTACCGATAAGCACCATCGTGATGAAAAATCTTTTATTATGGTACAACGTCTTAGACCTGTCATCAAAAACCAATGTGAATCAAAAATAGAAGGTACGGTTATCCAGATGATTGAGATGCCTGCAGGTCCTCCAACAATGGCTTCTATTGTTGTAGAGGTATATGGAGATTCGAATACAAAAGTTGCCGGCATTGCAAATGAAGTATCAAAAGTACTAAAACAGACAGATAAAATTGTAGATGTTGATGTGATGACTGAAACACCTTATGATAAATTTCAGCTTGTACCGATATCTGAAAAAATTGCAAGAAGCGGCTTAACAGTTGAGCAAGTAAATCAAATACTCTATCTCGCTTTTAAAGGGATGGTTGTTGCTGTAAAAAACACTATTGAACTTAATGACCAAGTAGGTATTTTTGTTTCACTCAGTGATGAAACAAAAGATATAAATCAAAACTCTTTAAACTCTTTAAGAACAAAGTTAAGCTCTTTATACCTTATGAATACAAAAGGGATGATGATCCCTTTAACAGAGGTTGTAAATATTAAAGAGATGAAGTCTGAGAGAACTATTTATCATAAAGATCTAAAGACAATGATCAATGTTACAGCTGAGACGGACAATCAAAGTCAAGTCTATCCTCTTTTAGATGCCAGAGATAAAATGATCGAGTACTTCTCACAAGAAGGTTATGAAGTTAAAAAAGAGCCTGGTATCTCTACATATATGTTTGATTTAACATTAGTAGATAAAAAAACAGGTAAAGAATACCTGCTTCGCTGGGATGGAGAAATGAAAGTAACTCTTGATACTTTTAGAGACCTAGGAGCTGCTTTTATTGCTGCACTTATCCTTATCTTTTTACTGATGGTAATTTATTATAAATCATACGCTATCAGCGGTATTATCTTAGGTGGTAGCTTCCTATCTATTATAGGTGTTATTTTAGGGCATTGGGTAGCTAATATCTTTACTGAGGATGTGTTTTTCTTAACAGCCACAAGTTTGATAGGTTTCATTGCCCTTATCGGTATTAGTTCAAGAAACTCTTTACTTCTCGTTGACTTTACAAAAGAGCTTATCAAAAATAACGGTATCGAGAAGAAACGTGCTATTGCGATTGCAAGTGCAACAAGGCTCAAACCTATTTTATTAACTGCTATTGCCATTATCTTAGGTTCTTCACTGCTTGCAAGTGATCCTGTATTTGGCGGTCTTGGTGTCGCACTGATTTCAGGAACAGTGGTAGCGGTTATCGTTTCAATAATCTTCGTTCCTGTACTTATGGACAATACAAAAGCTATCTAATTAAGGTATGAACATTTTGTTCATGCCAAAATCTTCGTACTTTCAACAATCAATTTCAATAATTATGGATTTTAAATGTAAATAGAAGATGAGGCTCAAAGAGCCTCATATAAAAGAGAAAAGTTAAAGTATTTATATACTAGCGTGGCTTACATTTAAACAAGCATCTAGTGCAGATAACTCTTTTAATGTTTTGTCACTTACTGCTTCATCAACTAATATAACAGCTAAAGCTTCTTTATTGGCATTACGCGCTAAAGAAAAGTCAGCAATGTTTACATTGTTGTTTGCTAAAGTAGTACCAACACTTCCAATTACACCAGGAACATCAGAGTTTTTAAACATGATCATATTCCCTTTTAAAGGTACTTCAATCTCAAAACCGTCTAAAGCAACCATTCTTTGAACACCGTCGTCAAAGATAGTAGCACTAATAGTCGTAGTACCTTCAGAAGTTGTAAGTTTTGCAGTGATAAGGTTTTTATATACGCTAGAATCACCTAAGTTGTCAGATTCTATTTTAATACCTTTTTCTTTTGCAATAAAGTCAGCATTTACATAATTGATTTTGTCAGAGCTTTGGCTCATAGCACCAACAGTTACGAAAGTTGAAAGAGAATCTACATAGTTTCCAATTTCACCCTGTCCTGTCACTTTGATAGAAATAATTTGCGCCTTGCTGATTTGAGATGCCAAGAAACCGATTTTTTGCCCCATTTCTAAGAAAGGTTTTACAAACGATGGAATTTTTGACTCGTCAATAGGTAAGTTCAGTGCATGTGGATAAGCCATACCTTTAGCAGCTGCAATTGCGTTTTCAGCAGCTTGAGTACCGATGTTGTATTGAGATTCATATGTATTTGCACCAAGGTGAGGTGAAACTACAATGTTATCTAAATCAAGTAGTTTATTATCTGTTGCCGGTTCTTTACCAAATACATCAATACCTGCAAAACGGATTTTTCCAGATTTTAGACCATTATATAAAGCATCTTCGTTATAAAGATCACCACGTGCACAGTTTACTAAAACTACGCCGTCTTTCATTTTTGCGATCTCTTCTTCATCGATAATACCGATAGTTTCTTTATTTTTCGGTGTGTGAATTGTAATTACATCACATGCTAAGATATCATCAAAGTTCTTTGTATATGTCATATCAAGATCTGTAACTTTTGACGGATGGATGTACGGATCATATGCCACAATATCCATCTCGAATGCTTTTGCACGTTTAGCAACACGACTACCGATGTTACCAAAACCGATTACACCAAGTTTTTTCCCTTTTAATTCATATCCGTACCATTTTTCACGCTTCCAGATACGTTGGTTTTTAAGGTGGTCATGAGAGTATGGGAACATTCTCATACAAGAAAGCATATGAGCCATTGTAAGTTCAACTGCAGCAATTGTATTAGCAGTAGGTACGTTCATTACAATAATACCTTGTTTAGAACAACCAGGAATATCAACATTATCTACACCAACACCTGCACGTACAAGTGCTTTAAGTTTTTTTGCATGTTCCAAGAAGAAAGCGTCAACATCTGTTGAACTTCTAGTAATAGCAACATCAGCTTGAGGGATAATCTCTGTAACAAGTTTATCTTTTGGCTCATCTGCTGCCATAATAAAGTTTACATTTTCATCATTTTGAAGCATTTCCAGACCAGCTGTATGTATATGGTCACAAACTACAATAGTATGTTTTTGCATTTTAATATTCCTCTTTGTATAGCTCTATTTGAGCTTGAATTTTATAATTTTTTAAAACTTTAACCAAGTTATTTAATTTATCAACATGTTGTGAATAAATAAGTAAATCTATCCCTGCTCTGTCTTTTTTTAGAAAATATTTTAATTGACGCCCTTTAAGTTCTTCTTGTAAACAAAATAACTGGTAAGGATCTTTTACTTTAGCAGATAACTTATAGGTTATAGTTTTAGTTATTTTTTCATCTAAATCAAGTTTTACATAAACTTCATTAACAGGATATATATATCCTTTTCTTTCAGATTCAGAAAAATGGTTTAACCACACTTTTTCCTCTTTTGATGGAAAAAGTCCGGTTTTTAATTCTAAAGGCTTAGTGTTTACTATAGGTTCTTGTGAATTAATAGAGACAAGAAAAAATAGTATAAAAATGGCAACTCCCAACGCTATCGCAGGAGTAAGCCATTTTAAAAGAGTTTGCATAAATTATTATTTTTTGATTTGATCTTTAATCAAGTCACCTAAAGAGTGAGACTCAGTGTCATTAATCTCTTCTAACATCGCTTGATTTTTGATATAGTCTAATTTTTTAACAGATAAACGGATACGGTCACGACGAGTATCAATATTAGCGATTGCAGCTTCAATAGTTTGACCAACTTCTAACTCTTCTTTATTTAAAGGAGCTAAATCTTCGTCACGGATAAGTGCATCTACACCGTCTTCTAAAGATACGAATACACCGAAATCTTTGATATCACGGATAGTTCCACTTACTACAGTGTTTACTTTATTGTTTGCAGCGAACTTGTCAATTGGTGATTCTAATAAAGTTTTTCTATTTAAAGAGATTTTTTGGTCAGCTTCATTAATTTTAGCAATTTTAACTTCAACTTCATCTCCAGATTTTAATACATCTTTTGCTTTAGTATTTTTATCCCAAGAGATATCTTGGTTATGTAATAATCCTTCAACACCGTCAATACGAACGAATGCACCGAAATCAGTTAAAGATGTTACAGTTCCACTTACAACTTCACCTTCAGAGTGTTTTTTCATAAACTCATCAAATGGTTTTGGAAGTAATCTTTTTAAAGATACACGAAGTTTATGAGTTTTTGGATCAATTTCGATAACTTCAACGTCAATCTCTTGACCAAGAGTTAAATAATCAGCTGGATTTTTTACATTTTTATCCCATGTAATTTCTGAAATATGTAAGAAACCTTCAATATCGTTTCCAAGGTCAACGAATGCACCGTAGTTTTCAATATTTGAAACAGTTACAGTGATTGTATCACCTTCATCTAATTCAGACTCAACTTCAGCCCATGGATCAGCTTGAACTGCTTTTACAGATAATGAAAGATGACGTTTATCTTTATCGTAAGCGATAGCTTTAACAGTTACAGTATCACCCTCTTTGTAAAGTTTTGCTGGATTTACAGGACCTTTATAAGAGATCTCGTTGTAGTGTACTAAACCGTCAACACCGCCAACATCTACAAACATACCGTAGCTTGTAATTTTTTTGATTACACCTTCAACAACTACGTCATCAGCCATAATTTTATCAATAATCTCTTTTTTCTTTTTACGCTCTTCGTTAAAAAGTTTACGGCGAGAAAGTACAATTGAATTGTCTGCCGGATCGATTTTTACAACTTGTGCTTTAATCTTTTTACCAACCACATCTTCACTGTCTTTAAATGCAGCTAGTGAACGTGGCATGAAGAAAGTTACATCATCAGCTTCTACAACATAACCACCACGGTTTTTCTTTGTAATTACACCGTCAATCACTAAATCTTCAAAGTTCTCTTTATGAGCATCAATGAACTCAATAGTTTTTTCTTGTTCAAGTACTTTTTTATATGAGATTTTAGGACGCTCATTGTAGTATCCTGTAATCATAACTTTGATTTTATCGCCTACACCGAATTTAAGCTCACCAGCTTCATCACGGATCTCATCAAGGCTAATAATACCTTCCAACTTGTCACCAACACCAACTAATGCTCTATTATCATCAGCTTGAATCTCTACGATCTCACCTTCTACGATGCGATTTGTTTCTTGTTCTCTTTCACTTGCAGCAAAAAGCTCTGCAAAACTCTCTTCTTCTTCGAATGATTCGTTATCGAACGCCATTACCTATCCTCTGTTAAATAAAAATTATTGCATTATATCTAAAATATGATTATCTTTTTATAAAGAATTGAAAGAATTTTGGAGATTAGGTGCTAATTTTGTGTGATTTTGGACTTTATTGCCTCAATTACATTTTGGATAATCCAGTCTGGAGTTGAAGCACCTGCAGAAATTCCACACAGTTTTTTATTGTCAAACCATGAAAAGTCAAGATCTTTTTCATCTTCTATATGATAAGAATCTTTACAATTTTCTTTTGAAATATTAAATAATTGCTTCGTATTTGATGAATTTTTTCCACCGATAATCAACATTACATCGGCTTTCTTTGAAAGTTTTCTTACTGCGTCTTGATTTTCAAAGGTTGCATTACATATAGTATTAAATACCCGTACCTCTTTATAACGAGGGATCAAATAATTGGCAACTTCCATATAGTTTTCAACTTTTCTTGTTGTTTGTGCAATAAGAGCTATTTTTTCGTGAAGTTTTACACCTTCAAGGTCTTTAGGTGACATCACAACGATAGCACCATTTGTCGCATATGATTTAACACCTTTAATTTCAGGATGTTCCTCATCGCCAAAAATCACTACACTATATCCAAGCTCACTCATCTCTTGAGCAATCTCTTGAGGTTTCGTTACGTACGGACATGTAGCGTCTACAACATCTACACCCCGTTCTTTAAGTTCTTGTAGTTCCTGTTTTTGAATACCGTGAGTACGGACAATCGCTTTATCACCTGCTTGAAAAATTTTATGATTGTCAGTAAGCCCAACTTTAAAATCTTTCTCTAAACGGGCAATCTCTCTTGAATTGTGAATTAGCGGACCATAAGTTGCTGCATTTTGGTTCTCTTCAGCAATTTTAATTGCACGTTTTACGCCAAAACAAAAACCGTAATTTTCTGCTAATTCAATATTCATCATTATCTGTCTCCTTCATCAAAGAAGTAAATTCTTTGATAAATTCCTCTCACTAAAGCTTCACTTTATAGTGAGAAGAAAATTTATTTAAATTCCACTTTTGTAATTTTTTGTAAGATCTCAAAAAAGTTTGGAAAAGAAGTGTTAATACAGTCTAAATCACTCACTTCCATACCGCATTTCAGACCTGCAATAATAAAACTCATTGCAATTCTGTGATCACCGTCACTATCAACTTTTGCTTTTTGTAGCTTTCCGCCTGTTATTTTATAACCGTCTTCGTACTCTTCTACTGTTATACCAGCAGCTTTTAAACCTTCTACAACAGTAGAGATACGATCTGATTCTTTAACACGAAGTTCTTCTGCATTTTTTACAAGGCTATCACCCTCTGCACATGCCATAGCAATGCTGAGTGCCGGAAGCTCATCTATAAGCCATGAGATATTGTCTTCTACTGTAATTGCTTGTAAAGGAGCATATTTCACATGAATATTCCCTATAGGCTCATACTTATCTTCTGTAAGAGTATAAGTAATATCAGCCCCCATTCTTTCTAGTGCTTTAAATGCTTCTATACGTGTAGGATTAAGTGTCACACCTTCTAGTATTACATCACTTCCTTCAGTGATCGCAGCAGCTACCGCAAAAAAGAATGCACTAGATGGATCAGCAGGTACCCTGATTGTCAATGGCGATAAAAGCTTTTCCATTGGCTTAATCGTAGTTTTTAATCCGTCTACTTCAATACCTGCTCCCATCCCTCTGAGCATTCTTTCAGTATGATCACGTGAAAGTTCAGGCTCTGTATATGTACACTTACCGTCAGCTCTTAATGCCGCTAAAATCATACAAGATTTTACTTGTGCTGAAGCGATCTTACTTTCATAATTAAAAGCTTTGAGCGATGCACCACGAATTGATAGTGGAGCTAAATTTCCATTCTCACGTCCATCAATTTTTGCACCGATACTTTTCAGAGGATCCGCAACTCTTTTCATAGGACGACGACGAAGATATTTATCTCCCGTTAAAACAAAATGACCGTTAGCAGAGCTTAAAAGTCCGCAAAAAAGACGCATTCCAGTCCCTGAGTTTCCGCAGTCTAATACTTCAAAACTTTCTTGTATCCCATTTGAAGAGATCTTAATAGTTTTTCCATCATCTTCTACCGACGCACCGAGGTTTTTTACAATTTCCAAAGAGTTCAGAGTATCTTCTGCTCTTAAAAAGTTATCAATTGTACTTACACCTTCTGCTAACATTGCAAACATAACACTTCTATGTGAAATAGATTTGTCAGGTGCTATTTCAGACGTCGCAAACGAAAATGATTTTGCCGGAAAAACTTCTACTAAACTCATCTCAGACCGATTCCTAATTCATCTTTTAACGCATTAAGGATAGACTCCATTGCGTTAGTTATATCTTCTTCTTCAAGCGTTTTTTCATCAGATTGCAATACAAAACGTAAACTTAAACTGATGTTGTCTCCTAAAGACTCGTCACTGTATTTGTCTACAGGATAGAATCTTACAAGTTCTTTTGTAGCATTAGTATTAATAACTGTTTTAATAGCTTCAAATGTTATATCTTTAGAGACTAATAAACTAAGGTCTCTAAAAGATGCTTGAAATTTAGAAGTTTTACGCGCTACTTTCAACTCATATGTCAATGCATCAAAGTCTAATTCACACATGAAAGTATCTTCTAAATCATATGCTTCTTGAACTTCAGGATGTACTTTAAACAATTCCCCTGCTCTTTTACCCGCTACATATACTTCAGCACATTGATAAGGGTGTGAAAGAGAATGTGTAGTTTCATATTGACGGAGTTCTACATCACCGATTACATCAGCTATTTTTTGTACAAAAGTTCCAAAATCTACTTTTGCAGGTCTTCCGGCATTGAGTAGTGTTTCAGCTTCTTTATCTCCACTAAAGATAAATGCCATTTTCAGGCTTTCTTCTCTTGTCGGAGAGAATACTGAACCAACTTCAAAAAGTTTTACAGAACTATAACCGTTTTTCTTGTTCTGTGAAGCTGCCTTTAAAAGCCCTGTTAATAGTGTCGGTCTTAAAGTATCAAGTGTTTGTACAATAGGATTTAAAAGTTCCAACTCTGCTTTTGTCGTTTCAAAACCGTAAGAGTTCAGTACTTTTTTCTCATCAAAAACAAAATGTACAGATTCAAAGAAACCGCTTTGAGCTCCACGCATTCTATAATGCATACGTTTTTTATACTCAAAATAGTTATCTTCTAAACGATTATCTTCTGTTAAAACAAACGGTTTTGCTGGAATGTTATCAATCCCGACCATTCTTACAATCTCTTCAACGATATCTTGTTTATTCACGATATCATGGCGATATTGAGGTACAGAAATCACATAATTATCTACTGTAGATTTTGTTGTATTAAAACCTAAATTTTTAAGTATTTTTGTTATAACTGCTTTATCAATTTTTGCACCAATAATTTCATCAATTTCTTGTTTTGAAACAGTAATAATTTTTTCTTTAACAGAGTTACTTAATTCAATCGTACCACTGAAAGTTGACGAATTTGAATACTTTTCAATTAAATCGATACAGAATGAAAGTCCTGCTTCTAATTCAGGTTCACTTCCGCGTGAAGTTCTGTAAAAGAGTGGACCTGATTCAACTTTGTTTTCATCCATTTTTTTAGAGATGATATCAGGCGGGATATAACTTGCTTCAATCAGAATAACACCGTTATTATCCGTAACTTTTGATTCCTCTTTTTGAATAACACCCACCGTTGAAGCAATTTGAGCTTCATCAGAAGTGATAGATGCAAAACCTTCTTCATCTTCACTAAGATGTACTCTTGCCATCTTTTGTTCATCATCATTTGCAAAAAAACTATGGCTATATGCTCTCATGATTACACCTGTTGAGTGTGTCGCATATAACATAATTGACTCGACGTCACTTTCTCTGCTCTCTTCGATTTGCGCAAGTCTCATTTTTACTAAAAATGGAAGTGACAAAGTATCAAGTTCTAGTGCTTTATAGCGTAAATTGATATCCAATTCTTTATCGTGTACTAAAGATAAAATTCTTCCAATCCCGCGCATATCATCGTTATCAGACACACTGTAATCTTTTAAAGGTCTGTCAAATGCAGCACTCAGATCACGTGCAACACCGCGAATACTCAGACAATCACCTCTATTTGCTGTTAGCTCAATTTCTATAAGTGCATCATTAAAGTATGGATTTTCACACACTTCTGCCCCTAGTGTTATTTCACCAACACTTGTATCAACTTCCATGATTCCATCACAAAAACTATGTAATCCAATTTCACCAGGTGAACAGATCATACCTTCAGAATCAACACCACGAAGTTGAACAGGTTTAATAACCATCCCCCCTGGAAGCTCTGCACCGATTGTTGCAACAACTACTGTAAGTCCGGCACGAACATTTTTTGCACCACATACAATCTGACGTATAGCCGTTCCAAGATCAACTTTACAAACATTCAGCTTATCAGCATCAGGATGTTTTTCACACTCTAAAACTTTACCGAAAACAACTTTTTTAGGAACATTAAATTCTTCAATTCTATCTACTTCAAGACCGATAGAATTAAATGTTTTAGCAAGTTCTTCTGTTGAAATGCCATCTAAATCTATCCATTCATTTAACCAAGATCTTGTTACTATCATTGAAATTGCTCCAGTAGTTTTATGTCTCCTTCAAAAAGTGAACGTAAGTCACCTATTTGGTGAATAAGCATTGCAAAACGCTCAACGCCCAGTCCAAACGCATACCCGCTAACATCTTCATATTTTACCGCTTCAAAAACATTTGGATCAACGATTCCACATCCAAGAACTTCTAACCATCCAGTATGTGAACATACACGACATCCGTCTCCTTTACAGAAAACACATGAAATATCCACTTCTGCCGAAGGTTCCGTGAACGGGAAAAATGATGGACGGAAACGAACATCTACATCACCGAACATATATTTTAAAAAGTCTTCTAAAATATACTTCAAGTTTGCAAATGATACTTTTCCCGTTTCATCTACTAAAAGTCCCTCAATTTGATGGAACATCGGTGTATGTGTTAAGTCATAGTCACGTCTAAAAACAGCACCCGGTGCAATCATACGAATCGGAGGTTTTGCAGCCATCATTGTTCTAATTTGTACAGGAGACGTATGTGTTCTTAGTAACATCTCATCTTTAAAATAGAAAGTATCTTGCATATCACGAGCTGGGTGGTATTTTGGCAGGTTTAATGCTTCAAAGTTGTGAAAGTCATCCTCTACCATATTTCCCGTTTTTACTGCAAAATTCATAGAAACAAAATATTCAACAATTCTGTCCATAGTCTGCATTACAGGATGCAATGCTCCTGCCGAGCTTTTTTGACTAAACATAGAAACATCAATAGATTCTGCTTCCATTTTTTCTTTTAATTCTTTTGTTTGAAGCTCAATTTTTTTCACATTTAGTGCATTTGTCAATGCTGCTTTATGCGTATTTAAATCTTTTGCTATTTGAGATTTTTCTTCATTAGAAGCTGTTTTCATTTTTGCAAATTCAGCTGCTAAGACACCCTTTTTCCCAAAAACAGCGATGCGAATCTCTTCTATAGAGTCCACATTCTGTGCTTCGTTTATCTTATCGTACCACTCTTTCAAATCTATTCACCCAAAGTTATAAAATTTAAAAGGGATTATAGCAAATATTGTTTATAAATAGCTTCATTTCGTAAATTATGTGCTACAATAACCAAAAAACAAGGAATTTTAAATGTGTATATTTTGTAAAATTGTAAATAAAGAGATCCCATCAAATATTATTGCTGAAAACGATGATTTTTTAGCATTTCATGACATCAATCCAAAAGCACCTGTGCATATTTTAGCTATCCCAAAATTACACGTTGACAGTTTTCATGAAGTATCACCTGAAATGATGGCAGGACTAACTAGTTTCATGCAAGATATTGCAAAAGAAACAGGTATTGATCATACAGGTTATAGAATTATTTCAAATATCGGTGAAAATGGTGGACAAGAGGTAAAACATCTCCATTTCCACGTTTTAGGCGGTGCAAAACTCAAATGGGGACATTTCAGCGATTCTGATCCAAAGAATATGATCTGATGCCTTTTTTTAAAACACTTCTTTTTTCTTTTGCGGCGGCGACTCTTCTTTCCGCCGAAAATCCTAATAATTACAAATCTGAACTTGAAGCTTTTCAACAATACAAACAAGTACAAAAAAAGAGTTTTCAAATTGAAAAAAACAGTTTTGAAACTTATAAAAAAGCACAAGAAAAAGCATTTACAGATTATCAAAAAGAGTTAGGTATTTTTTGGGAAAAACCTAAACTTTCCAATAAAAAAGAATGGATTACCTATACAACAGATAAAAAAACAAGAACCGACGTTAATTTTGAACAAGAGAAGATCACAATTGAGACAATTGCCGACTCTGAGCAAGAGGCGCAGGAAAACATTCATATTGCCCTTGCAAAAGCTGTTACACAAGACACGAAAAGTGCTTATGAATCAGATCCTTTGCAACAGCGTATCAATCAAATTCAAAAACCTAAAGAGGTAGTAGATGCACAGCCTGACGCAAAACCTATTTTAAAAAATATTGTCTTTACAACAAGCCCTACAAAAGAGGATGTATCCAAGTATGTGCTAAATAATACAACAAATATTCTTTCCAAAGACTCTTCAAAACAAAAAGGGAAAAAAATCTATTTTGTAGATGTACAACTTCCTAAAAATACTACTTATAAACGCTCACAGGATTATTATCAAGAGGTGTTAAAAAATTCCCAAAAACAAGATATATCTTTGCATCTAATTTTTGCCATTATCCATTCTGAAAGTTCCTATAATCCAATGGCGCGATCACATATTCCGGCGTATGGCCTTATGCAGATAGTCCCAAAAACTGCAGGAATTGATGCCTATCAATATCTCTACAATAAAAAGAGACTTCTATCGAGCAGTTATCTTTACAATTCAGAAAATAATATTGAAATTGGGAGTGCTTATCTTCACATTTTATATTATAAATATTTAAGAGCCATTAAAAATCCGCAAAGTAAACTTTACTGTACAGTTGCTGCATATAATACTGGTGCGGGTAATGTTGCTCGTGCTTTTGTAGGTACCAATGATGTTAATGCCGCTGCTAGGATCATCAACGAACTTACACCTGATGAAGTTTATAGACGATTATTGAGAGATTTAAAATATAATGAGCCGAAAGTGTATTTACAAAGAGTTACGGAAAGAAAAAAAGTTTACGAAAAAATTTATCAGCAAAGCTAGGAAAAGTTCCTAGTTGCCGCAGGCGTCAATTTCACCCATATCGATTTTACTACCGCCGCCGCTAATCATTTTTTCATTTTCACGGATAAGTTTGCCGTTATGTGTAATGCTGTAAGAGATCTCAGTCGTGTCACGAATAGTATTGATTGTTGAACAATATGTCTCTACCGAAGCCATTACCCAACGAGCTGCTTGTGTATCGTCATCTGCATCTGAATTGAAGTTGTATGTCAAATGAAGTTTAACAAACTTTCTTGGATGGTCTTCAGCACGAACCACTTCACCGTCAACCACTAAGTCAGTAACAGTTTTACCTTGATTTTTTGGAATCATAACGATATCCGTCGCACTACACGTAATAATCCCCGATAAAAAATACTCTATCGGCGAAATAGTTGGACAGTCAATTATAAAGCTAGACTTTTCAGTCTTAGCCTCAAACTTCATTGCATCTTGATGTGTTACTGTAATTTTCATATGAGTAAAGTCTCCTCTGCTTTATTTAAATATTCTCTAAAAAATTCTAATTGCTCTAGTGTTCTTACCGTTGCAGTTCCACCTTGAGATGTTCTTGCATTCATAGAGTGACGAAGTGCTAAAAATTCCATTACATCTTCGTTAATTCTCTCATCAATCTCTTTAAGGTATTTAAATTCCATTTTACTTAAATCAACACCTAGTTCTTCCCCTTTAGCCACTGCACGTCCAGTGATGAAGTGAGCTTCACGGAATGGAATATCACACTTTTCTACTAAATAGTCTGCTAAATCTGTTGCACTTAAGTGGCCGATTGCACATGCTTTTTCCATATTGTGCGGTTTAACAGTCATTGTTTTAATAGCTTCTTTTAAGATTTCTAAAGAAATTTCAGCAGTTTCAACTGCATCAAAAACACCTTCTTTATCTTCTTGAGTATCTTTGTTATATGCTAATGGAAGCCCTTTCATAACTGTTAACAGTCCCATAAGTGAACCATATACACGTCCTGTTTTTCCACGTAAAAGTTCCGGTACATCTGGATTTTTCTTTTGTGGCATAATTGAAGAACCTGTTGAATATTCATCACTTAGCTCAACAAAACCGAATTCATATGAAGACCACATAATAAGCTCTTCACTAAGACGTGAAATATGCATCATCATTGTTGAGATATTAAATAAAATTTCTAAGGCAAAATCCCTGTCACTTACAGTATCCAAACAGTTTACACTCACACTGTCAAAACCAAGAAGTTCTGCAGTATATTCACGGTCTACTTTATGTGGAGTCCCTGCTAATGCCGCACAACCTAACGGAGAGATATTGTTTCTCTCATATGAGCTTTGAAATCTTTCAATATCACGTTTAAACATCGAAAGGTATGCACCTAAATGGAAACCAAAGTTAATAGGCTGTGCATGTTGTAAGTGTGTCATACCAGGAATTAGTGTCTCAGTATGTTGTTCTGCTACTACTAGAACCTCATACATAAGTTTTTTAATAGCTTCTACAATCTCATTGTTTTTACGAAGGACATAACGTCTGAAATCTACTGCAACCTGATCGTTTCTACTACGTGCAGTATGTAATTTTTTTCCGGCATCACCGATAAGTGCCGTTAAACGTTTTTCGATCCCCATATGAAGATCTTCATCAGAAATTTTCCATTCAAATTCGCCTGATTCGATCTCTTTTTTTACTTGCTGTAAACCTTGTTTGATTTGTTCGAGTTCTTCTTTAGTTAAGATCCCTTGTTTAGCAAGCATAGTAGCATGAGCAGTAGAACCTTCAATATCTTCCAGATAGAGTTTTCTATCAAACATAATTGAAGCGTTAAATTGGTCTAATAAGCTAGATGCACTTGCGCTAAAACGACCTGACCACATTTTATCCATAAGAGTTTCCTTGAAATTTTTTAAAAAAGTTTGATATTTTATCGAAATATAGATGATTTTACAAAAAGAAGATATAGACTTAAAAAAATAAGTCTATATATAAATGAAGTTTTTAGTTACAAGCAGGTACGTTTCCACTATCTTTAGCATACTCGACTAAAAATTGTTTCAGGTGTTTTACTTTTCTAGTATACTTTTTACTTTCAAAATATTTCCATGACTTTTGCGCTTTCTCACTTTTTAAATGAAGCTCTGCCAATTTTTGACCTTTTTTAGCCATCATATGTTTCCAGTATTTCATTTTATGACTTGCAACAAAAGTTTGTCCAGAATCATGACACTTAAGGCAGTTTTTTACAAATTCCTTTTGCCCCTTATATATAGCTGCATCAGCTGTCGAGAATGATAGTATTAAAATTGACAATGCAATAAATACAAATTTACCCATTTCTACGCCTTAAAATATAAATAGAAGTCATATTACATTAGAAATTATTATACTAAGCTTAGACCCTTAACAATTTATATGCAATTCTCACAATTTTATTACAATTGAAACTTTTTAAATAATTCTTCGTCTAAATCCCAGACGCCAAGGTTCTTCAAATGATTCACTACGCCCATCGTACAATCTACATCATCAGGCCATCTTCGTGTAAAGCCGTCTAACTCATTTTTATTTGTACCGTCAACACCTATCATAAGTCCTGACTTGTAAATATCACGAAGAGCATCAATATTGTTCGTAACTCTCCATACTAACATATATGCATTTCTAACATCATTTTTTTGAGCATCTACAAATACCACTATTCTCATGTTTGTTGAAAGAGGTAATAATGCATCAAAATACTCTTTTGCATTTTTCGCTTTATTTACACTGATAACTGTAATTGGATTATTGGTTCTTCTCATAAACTGATGAAGATCTACAGCATCCGGAATAAGTTCTTGAACTTTATGTAATAACTCTTCATCACCAAGAAGATGTGGTGGTTCCACTTTATTTGCAGATGTAGCATCAATACCAAGTTTTCCACCTACTAATGCTTCAGGTGATGAATGATCCAGTGCATCCAAAATCCCTTCTGTGATAAACATAGATTTCGGAGTAAAACGATTAAGTACATAAGTTGCAAATGCTTCATAGTTTTCTAATGACGGAGCATTTTCATCTACAAAAACAGCATGTTTTACAAAACTCATCTGTCCTGCTCCCCAAAAAGCGTGCATAAACTGTTTTGCATGCCCTTTATAAAGCGGCTGCATCTTTGCTAAAATAAGGTTATGAAAACCTGCATTCTCAGGCATATGATAGTCCAGTAGATCCGGTGTCGTTGTTTTGAGTAATGGAAAAAAGATCTTTCCTGTCGCCCACCCCATGTATTTATCTTCTAATGGCGGTTTTCCGACAACAGTTGCTAAAAATGTTCTGTCATGCTTCATCGTAATAGCTGAAACTTCTAACACAGGATACGGCTCTTCTAAAGTATAATATCCCGTATGATCTCCAAAAGGACCCTCAATTTTCAATTCGCTAGGATCTACCCAACCCTCAATTACATAATCTACATCTTTAGGAATATAAAGCGGTGTTGTAATTGATTTTACAAGTTCTGCAGGCTTTTTCTTAATAAGTCCATACATTAACAGTTCATTTACACCGTAAGGAAGTGGTGCTGTCGCACACCAAGTATAAAGAGGATCTCCACCTATACCGATTGAAACAGGCATCTTTTTTCCTGCTTTTTGATACTGATCAAAAAAGTGAGAAGAATCTTTATGAATCTGCCAGTGCATTCCCAGATGGTTTTTATCGTACACTTGCAGTCTGTACATTCCTAGATTAACCATTTCACCGTCAAGAGACTGAGTATATACCTGTCCCATCGTGATAAATGGCCCGCCGTCTTGTTCCCAAGTTGTAAGTACAGGAAGTTTTGTCAGATCTATATCTTGTTCAAGATGGATTATCTCTTGACACACCCCTTTTGATTTTAAGCGTTTTGGAAAAATATTTTTCAACTGGAACAACTCCCCGGCCATAGAAAGCTTTTCTTTAAAAGAAGCAGGCGGTTTCATATGAAGCAGTTTTGTAATCTCATCAGCCACACTCTCAATCTTACGACCAAACAGCAACTCACATCTTTTAAATGAACCAAATACATTCATTAATACTGGTTCTTCATATTTATGTCCTGTCTTCTTATCAATTACATTAGTAAAAAGGAGAGCTTTCCCCTCTTCCCCTTTTTTCACCTCAGCATATGCTACATGGGGAATTTCCAAATAGACATCTAATTCAGTATTAATAACTTTTAATTCTTTGTGTTTTTGCAATAAATCAATGGTAGTTTTCATAATAAAATCTTTTTAGTATTTTCAGATTAAAAAGTGTAGCATATCAGAACACTATCTCTACTGAAATCTGGATTACTTTATATATGAATATTTTTATAATGAGATGAAATTTTCTTGTGTATCTGTGAGTGAATTTTCACAACGAGATATAATTGCTTCTATACTCTCATGCTTATTTTTTAAGCCCATACACACACGAGTTTTATGTGTCGCTTGAAATTGATTAAGAGTATCTCTAATTTTCTGACTAACAGAATGTGCATCTTCTTCAGAACTGATTAAAAAGAGAAGTAAGAAGCTTTTATCATTCCAACGGACGAGCATATCATCCTCACGTATTTGATTTTTTATACTTTCTGAAATACTCTGAGCAAATTCAACTTCTTCATGTTCAAACTCTACTAAACAAATCCCTATAAGTTTTTCATTAAATGTTGCAGCGGTTAAAATTATCGGTGATACGTGTTCAAAATATGTTCGGTTATAAGCTTGAGTGTTACTATCAAGATTTGTTTTGTTCTCTGTCATAATACGCTTGATAAGCTGAGATGTAATGTCATTAAAAAAAATCAGTTCATACCCATCTAACGGTATCTCAACAGTTACTGAAAATGCATGGGGCTTAATTTTACGATCCAACATACTTATTATTCTGTCAGATTCTTCTATTGACATTATTGATTGTTGCCAAGGATGTTCATTGTCTATTGTTGATACATGGAAGTAAGAGTCATGCGGTACAAATCTATTTTCTAAAGTTCCAAACTCTCTTGCAAACTCTTTGAGAGTTTCAACTCCAAAAAACACTTTACTTGCTTGATTGAAAAGAATCGGTTTGTTATTGTGATAAACAAATACTAAATCTTTATGCATGTCGATTAATGACTCAATGACTTTCAAAGAATTATGTTCAAACGGAGATTCCTCAATAGAACTATTCAACTAATATCCTTCTTTTTAGAACTATAACGTATAACATTATACAAAATTCTGTTAGGATTGCAAATTTCCCTAATTATAAACTTTGTTACTAGTTGCTTCCATGCTATTTAATTCCATTGATAACAAAATTTTTTTATATAAGTTTAAATAGCGAGCATACTAGAGTCAGTATTAAATGTAAACTTTTTTTCTTTGAAAAGCTTCATGCAGGTATCTACAACTACACTATCATATCTTGTTCCTCGTCCTTTTGTTACTTCGTCAAGAGCTACTTGAATACCTAAAGCCGAACGATATGGACGATGGGAAGATATAGCTTCAATCACATCTGCTACGGTAATAATCTTTGCTCCCAAGAGGATCTCATCTCCCTTAAGTCCCTGAGGATAACCCGAACCGTCAACATGTTCGTGATGCTGAAGAATTATCTGAGCAATCGGCCAAGGAAAATTTACATCTTTAATAATGTCGTAACCCGCTTGGGGATGTGTTTTAATAAGCATAAACTCAATATCTGTCAAACGTCCAGGTTTAGCAAGAATCTCTGCAGGGATATGAATTTTTCCAAGATCATGAATAATAGCTGCAAACCTAATCCCCTCTATCTCTTCTTGACCTAACCCCATCTCCTTGGCAATGGCCGTTGCCAGTTCAGCAACACGTTTCTGATGACCTGCCGTATAAGGATCACGTGACTCTACAGTAGCAGAAATTGCCAGAATTGTCTGCTCTAAACTCTCTCGTAAAATAGCTTCGTGCTTTTTATTCACATCACGCGTACGCTGATTGCCAATACCATAAGCCAGATCATTGGCCAACTCTTCAAGCAAATGGATCTCTTCTTCATCAAAAGACTCTTCTTGAGATGAGTAGATACTCAATACTCCAAAAGGCTTTTTTCCATCAAAAAGCGGCAGAGATATGTGTGAAACATATCCACGTTCTATTGCAGCATCTCGCCAATTAGGACAAGTAAGAGGATCTTTAATATCTCTAAAAATCTGTGTTACCCCCTCGCGAATAGCTGCTCCGGCGGGGAGGACACCTTTTCCAGTATCCTTCCAACATAGGTCATTTAACCAGTACTCTTCACCGCTAAAACCATGCCAAGCGACAGGAGTGAGATTTTTCTCAGGACCATCATCTGCATAATCAACGACGGCAAGACTATACCCACCCCTTTCAACGATCACTCTGGTTACCTCTTTAAGCAACTCTTCTTCACTTGTTGCATGTACAAGTGCCAAGTTCCCGGCAGAAAGAGTTTTAAGAGCTCGATTTGCCCTATTGAGTGCAGCTTCAGATGCTTTACGCTCACTTATATCACGCATGATTCCTATAGCACCCCATCCATCTTTATGAAGTATTGAGGACAAAGAGAGTTCAATAGGAAACTCCGTACCGTCTTTTTTTATAGCTGCTAGTTCAACAGTCTTTCCAACCGCAGCACCTTGACCTGTACGCTGAAACTCTTTAAACCCCTTTAGATGAGCATCCATAAAACGCTCTGGAGTAATCAACTTATGCAAATTAGTCCCCATAGCTTCATCAGCCGAATAACCAAGGACTCTTTCCGCTGCTTCGTTCCAGTAGGAGATATTTCCCTGTGAGTCTATCATCAAGATTGCATCTTGCGCGGAAGCAGTCATAGTACGGAATTTTTCTTCACTCTCTTTAAGATGCTCTTCTGCTTCCTTGCGTTCTGTAATATCGCGTACAATCGCTAATAAATAGGGATGTTCAAGTTTGTTGAGTGATAGCGAGACTTCGACAGGATATATAGTTCCATCTCGGCGTTTATTCAAACTTTCAAAGATTACATTCCCTTCTGTATCGATCTTCTCTTTAATCGTCTTAACCATGTCGGGTGTAACTGTTGGATCTATATCATAGATAGTCATCTCAAGCAGTTCCTTACGACTGTAGCCCAGTTCACGACAAAGCGTGTCATTAACATCAAGTAGTTTTAGGGTACCCGGTTCAATAATTTCAACAGCATCCGTAGAATTTTCTAAAAGAGTATGAAACAATTCTAACCGTTCCTGAACCTTCTGTTGCTCGGTAACATCCACGCCTATGGCAAGTAGTCCTTCTGTTTTTCCTTCAGCATCTTTAATAGTTTTACTGTACCATTCAATATGAAGCTCATCACCCCAACGGGTAAGTATACTGTCTATATTTCCTTTGCTATCTAGATCATTAATAGCTTCAAGGAAGATTTCTCTAGTCTTTTCACGAGTCGCTTCAGGGAGAACTAACGAGAACCACTCCTTCCCTGCCACCTCTTCAAGCGGGTAACCAGAAAGCTGTTCCATGTAGCGGTTGTATCTGACTATGTGTCCTGTTTTATCAAGCAGTAAGACGATGACGGGAGCTGTTTCGATCAATCGGTCAGAAAAGTCTCTCTCCCTTTTGAGTTGCAGTTCCATATTCTTACGCTTAGTCATGTCAAGGCCTATACCGATGATTCCCGTACCATTAGGTGTGGTGATCCGTTTACTAGTAAACTTATAGTAGCAAAGTCCTTCTTTTGCCATCACTCGTGTATCTACAGTAGTATACCCCAGCGCTAAAGTTTCTTCTATTTTTTTTGCGATCTCGGGGCGGTCATCTTCATAGATAAGAGAGAGCGCGTTACGATCTTTTAACTCTTCAGACGTTAGCCCAAAAAGAGTTTCTATCTTTTTATTCCAACGTTCAAATTTTCCTTCTCCATTAAGCACAAAGAAAATATCAGGAATACTTTCGATAAGCTTATCGGAAAAACGTTTTTCATTGAGTAAGAGTTCTTCCATATTCCTGCGTTCCGTTACATCCCAGACCATTGAAATAATAGAGTTCATATCTGGCAATGGAATATTTTGCGCCGAGATATAACTTGTTTCTTTCCCTTTGCGAGTAAGTGGGACCTCATTCCAGTGCATACGTAACGGATCACCACTTTCATAGTCATCTATAACCTGTTTTTTGATCTTTTTACGAAAATTTATATCTTCGTATGCAGCCTTCCAAAAATCATCTGGATTCTTTAGTGCTTCGCGTGTTGTACGGTAGAGTTTTGGAAAGTTGTCATTCATATAGTTGAATTTTACTTCTGGTTCAATCGTATTTACGGCAATACCTATAGGAAGATTGTCAAGTACTGCTTTAATGAACTTTTCGTTTTGTTTCAATCTCTCTTCATCAGCTTGCTCTTTAGTAATATCTTGTAGTATCTGAATCGAATAGTGATAAATACCCTCTTTATCACGGATTATGTAAGATCGAGAACGGTAAAGTACACCATCTACCAAAATATCATTTTCATTCTCTTCTGTGCAATTTTTATCTATGCTTACTGAACAATGTGGCAGAGGTTCTTTTGATTTTGGGAATACTTTAAAATAAGGCTGACCGATGATCTGTTTAAACGGAAGAGAAGCAAGTCGCTGATAAGCACTGTTACAGCGAAGAATACGATACTCTTGGTCGTGAATAAAAATAGCATCGTCTAAAACATCCAAGGCACTTACCCATTCTTGAAGCGCCTGTTCGATTTGTTTTATATTTTTGACTTCCATCACGCACCTTTATAAATAGATACTAATATCTAACTACTCAATAAATGATAAACACTGATTAATCATATTATATCACTATTTTTAATACATTAAAAAGTTTGTTACAATTAATACTCATTATTGTTCATCTGCTCTTTAGTAATATTTGACATTACGTCAGATCGTTTACAATTTATTCACCTACTGAGTTTATAATTTTTCCCATGAAAGTATATATTGTATTTGTATTAGCATTATTGTTAACATTATTTACAGTTGAAATTGCTGCAAGTGAATTACAGAGTGTAGATAAATCAACAACAGTGATTGTCGCTGAGACGGAAACAGAAAAATATGAATCTTCTGATTTTGAAGACAAAGAGCTATATTTTATTTCCGCAAGTTTGTTCAAAAATACTTTCTTAGATCAAGCTAATACAATACAAAAAGAATACTCGTACGCAGATACTTCATCCTTATTAAAACCCCCAAAATTCCTTTTATAATTACACATAAAACAATCAATAACTATTTTAAAACAAAAAATATTTTTATATAAAAGGATAATCTATGCCAAAAAGTTCATTATTACAAGGTAATGAAAAATTCCAAAAAAGTTATTTTAAAAAACATGAAAAAGAGCTATTAGAATTAGCTAAAAACGGTCAGCACCCAAAAGCACTCTTTATAGGTTGTGCAGACTCACGCGTTGTTCCAAACCTCATCACAGACACACCTCCAGGTGATCTGTTCGTTGTACGTAATGTCGGTAATTTCGTTGCACCTTACAAACCGGATGAAGATTATCATTCAACAGCAGCAGGGATCGAATATGCAGTATCTGCCTTAAATGTATCGGAAATTATCATTTGTGGACATACCCATTGTGGTGCCATTGCTTCACTTTACAGTGATATAGAAACAAAACCGTTTATTCATACAAAGAAATGGCTCTCTTTAGGGCATAAAGCAAAAATAAATGCTGTACTGGCACTTGGCAGAGATGCACAAAAAGATGCACTTTTTCGTCTAAGTGAAAAACTCAATGTTGTTTTTCAGATAGAAAACCTTTTAACATATCCATATGTTAAAGAAAAACTTGATAATGGAGAATTGTTTATTCATGGATGGCTTTATGATATCGAGAGTGGAGCTATAGAATTTTATGATCCTGATATTTGTGATTTTTTACCTCTAGAAGAGGATGCGTAAGATGGATATAACTTTTAAGAAAATAAAAAATGATTTGCCCGCAAGTATCATTGTATTTTTCGTAGCCCTACCTCTTTGTCTTGGAATTGCTTTAGCCTCAGGAGCACCTCTTTTTGCAGGTATTATTGCAGGTATTATTGGTGGTATCCTTGTTGGTGCTGCCAGTGGTTCGAGACTTGGAGTAAGTGGTCCAGCAGCAGGATTAGCTGTAATTGTATTTGATGCTATTGCAACACTTGGTTCATGGGAACTTTTTCTTGCTGCTGTAGTTCTTGCAGGAGTTTTCCAAATCATATTTGGTTACGCTAAAGCTGGATTTATTGCTTATTTTTTCCCAACTTCAGTTGTAACGGGTATGCTCACAGGTATCGGTTTTTTAATTATTCTAAAACAAATACCTTTTATATTTGGATACCATTCAGATTATTTGGGAGAAGAGGCTTTTTCACAGTTAAACGGCGAGAATACATTCACAGCTATTGAACATGCACTCAGTCTTTTTTCTCCTACGGCTATTGTTATTTCAGTTATATCCTTAGGGATTTTAATTATTTGGGATAAATATCTGACAAAATCAAATAAGATATTTGAAATCATTCAAGGACCAATTGTTGTTGTATTAATCGGTATATTATTTACAGTAGTTCTGGAAAAATACGGGATTACTATATCAAAAGAACAACTGGTATCTCTTCCTGAAATCCAGAGCTTCAACGAACTAAAAAATGTTTTTACCTTTGCTGATTTTTCAGGTTTTGCCTCTTTAGATGTTATAAAAATTGCTTTTGTCATGGCTGTTGTAGCGAGTCTTGAGACATTGCTAAGTGTCGAAGCTACAGATAAACTAGATCCTCAGAAACAGATTACTCCGACAAATAGAGAACTTAAGGCTCAAGGGCTTGGTAATATTGTTTCAGGTTTAATTGGCGGACTACCTATTACACAAGTTATTGTTAGAAGTTCTGCAAATATTACCTTTGGAGCTCAAACAAAACTTTCTGCAATATTGCATGGATTTTTTCTTTTAGTGAGTGTACTTACAATTATTCCATTGTTAAACATGATTCCTCTTGCTTCTCTTGCAGCTATTTTACTTGTTGTAGGCTATAAGCTAGCAAAACCTAGTATGTTTATCTCTATATACCGTAAAGGGTTAGAACTATTTGTACCATTTGTTGTGACAATTGTAGCAATGCTTATTAGTGATCTTTTAACAGGAGTTCTTCTTGGATTAGTTGCTAGTATATTTTTTACACTTCATCACAGTTATCGCAATTCATATCACTTAAAAGATACTGTTACCGATAAAGATGGAGTATCTGTACATCATATAGTTATGGCTGAAGAAGTGTCATTTTTTAATAAAGCAAGTGTATTAAAAGTTTTAGATGCCATACCTGAAAATTCAAAAGTTATCTTAGATTTTTCCAAGTCCAAAGCAGTTGCGTATGATGTTGTAGAATTGATTAAAGACTATATTACTCAATCAAAATATAAAAATATTCAAGTTGAAACAGTAAATTTTAAATATCCAAAAGAGTAATAAGAACTATTTTGTTCATGAGGAGTTTATTACTCCCCGTGAACCATTTTAGAGATGATACTCTCTTTCGTTTTTACTTCATGACGAAAAACGCCTATCCAGTGTAGTACCACCACTGTTAACATAGGATAAAGTAAAGATTCATGCAACTCTTTTAGCAGTTGTGCATTTTCTTTTGTTAAACCTAAATCTTTGTAGAAGTAAATTGTCCCTCCTGTAATACTCATGATAACAATACCAATAAATATCAAAAAGTAAACACCCTTTTTCATTCTTTCTTCGAAACTTTGAGCCTTAATTAGTGCAAGACACGGTAAAGACATTCTCTTAGTAATTATCATATATAGGTGTATCAATAATGAAATACCTAACATCGCGCCAAAGATATAATGCCACTCCCACATTGGTGTACGTATAGCTTTACCAATGATTTTTGCATTTTCAATACTTATATCAATATCCATAGATGCCAACTTCTCTTGAATAATCAACGCATTTGTTTTATAACTCAAAAAAGTTTTACGCAATAAAACAGTCAATAAAAGCCCTATAACTGAAATTGCCATCAACCAGTGCCATACACGATATAAAACAGTATATTTTTGTTGCATAATTTTCCCCATTTTTTAAAATCACACTATTATATACCACAAATTATATAATTATGGTTTATATCAGAAAAAAATATTTGTGAAGTTGAAAGTACTGGATCCTTAAGGACTCGAATAAGGTACTTGTTTATTTTTGATTCCATTCGAAAAGATAACAACTAGGTAAAGCATTTCTTTTATGCAGATATATAGCAGTAAAATAAGCTGATAAGGCAATAGAGCTAATAGCAATAAACGAAGCTAAAGCAAGAGTCGATACCCCTGTAAGTCCTTGACCAACCGTACACCCTAAAGTCAAGATACCCCCAATACCCATCATACTACCGCCAATAATTGAGTTTTTTAATTTATTCTCTTTATCATTTGGCGCACAACTTACTCTATACTTTTTATTGAAAAGAGCCATAATAGTTCCACCTGCCAATAGACCAAGTATTACACTGACACCAAATGACAATGTAGTTCCACTAAAGAACATAAGATATTCAAGAGCTTTTCCAGATGGATATACAAAACTCAACCCTTCAAGAGTTGATATTTCAAATTCATTTACGTTTATTACGCCTGTAACAAACCATGCTAAACTAATTAATACCCCAATAATTAAACCGTCAAAACATAATAGTAAGCTTTTTATATTTGGCACCATTTTCCATAACAAAAATAAAAGAACTGGGAGAACCAATAAAATAGACAATTGCATATTAGGCAAATATGATGATAGTTTTAGTAGTAATTCATTGTGATTAAGCAAGTTTATCAAGTATGAAAACAATCCTTTTGATGTTATATAAGCAAAAATAGCAATAAATAATATCGTTACTAAAGAATAAATATTACCTTGAGAGAGTTTGATCAGTTGTCTGCTACTGCATCCATCAGCCAACATCATACCTATCCCAAATACAATTCCTCCTATTACGATCGCAAGATAATTGATCTCATCCTTGAAATATATAGTCTTATAAAAATCAATTTGAAAAAATATAGATATTGATTGAGATAAAATTACTGCTGTAATGATAGCAACCAAAATAGAGCTGGCTCTTCTTGTAGATTTTATTTGTATATAATCTTTTATTGCACCACTAAAACAAAATTGAGTGTATTGAGCTACTAAACCATACATTAAGCCTAGTGTGAATGCACATATATTAATAATATTTAAGTCTTCTATATAATTTTCCATGCTACTTACTTTTTTTAATCGAAGTATAGTGTTACAGTGTAAAATATGTGTAAAAGAATTTTATAGAATTTGTTAACTAATGAAATGTTTTGTAAGAATATTGCTAGTTTTATGCGATTAAAAGTGGTGGGTCGTCCGTGACTCGAACACGGGACCACTCCGTTATGAGCGGAGGGCTCTAACCAACTGAGCTAACGACCCACGCAGTTGTTAAGTAGGGCGAAATTATACTCATCGGTTGCTTAGAAATAGCTTACTATCCTTGTGTGTTTACCATCCACAAAGAGAAGACATTTAGATAGTTCCAAAACGATTGTAGTGATGTTTCTGTTACACCCTCTTCTTTTAGTTTTTCAAGTAAAGGCTTATAGAGTTCTAACCATACTTCACGTGCTTTTGCATCGATACGAAAACGTGCATGACGCCCTACCATTTGAGGAGCTCCTCTACTCTGATTGAAATAATCCGGACCACCACAGATCTGAATAAAGAAATCGGCTGCATGCTTTTTAGCCTTTTGCAGATCTTGTTCGTTCATTGGGAACAGATGTGCTATTTCACTCGTTTTGATAGACTCGTAATGCTCATCAATTAACTTTCTTATTCCCTCTTCCCCTACTTCAATCAAAAACTCCGGAATCGGTTTTGTAACAGGTGGTCTTGCACCAAATTGTGCATATGATGTTTCTAAATTCATTCTTTCTCCTAACTAAATTTTTTAGGTGTTTTGATTCTATATGCCACTGCATACAATAACGGTACATATATTAAGTTCAATACTGTTGCCCAAGCTATACCAAAACCTAGAGACACTGCCATTGGTTGTAAAATCATCGCCTGTCCGGAAGCAAAGAAAATAAGCGTTAAAAGACCAAGTACCGTCGTAAGTGACGTTAAAAGGATTGGACGCAGTCTTGTTTTTGCCCGTGACATTAACTCTTCTGTGTTTGTTGCTTTTTTGATAAAATCAACCATAATAAGACCGTCGTTAACAACGACCCCAGCTAATCCGACAACTCCAATCATACCAGGCATAGTCAGATTAATCCCCATTATAAAGTGTCCTACAAAAACACCGAGTAAAACAAGCGGTATTGTACTGATTACAATTAAAGATTTCTTTATAGAATCAAACAACCATACAAGCGTAATAAAAATTAAAAATATTGCGATCAAGAACGACTGTCCCATCTCACGCATATTTTTCTGATTCTCTTTCTCTTCCCCTTTGATATCTATTAAAATCCCTTCAGATTTTAACTTCTCAAATGTAGGCTGGAGCTGCTTCATAACCTCAGAAGATGTAATTATCTTCTTATCGATAGAAGCGTAAAAACTTTTTATACGCTTCGCATCCTCTTTTTTCAATGTAACATAACTCTGCACATATACAAAGTCAGCGATCTCTTTAAGTAGTACATATTGTTCAGAAGACGGTACACGAAGCTCTAAATTTTTTAATGACTCAATATCTTCATTAAGATCACTCTCTATTTTAATGCGTACTAAGCCGCTATTTGTAAAGAGCTTTCCATACTCTCCTTTGAGGTAATAAGCACGCAGAGAATTTGCCACGCTTTGTTCGCTAAAGCCTAATTCCTGTCCATATTTATTGATGCGTAATTTTAACTCTTTTTCCCCTAATGTAGCATCATCAGAGATATTATAGACACCGTTTATTTTTCCAATTTGATCTTCAAGTTGCTTTAGATACGGTACTACATCCCTGCCGTCTTTTGAACGAAGTCCAATCTCAATATCATGTGCAATAACACCGGCACCGGGAGTTTTTACCACAAGCTCTTCATAGTTTTTAAATTCATCTTTTAACAGCTCTTTAATCTCTTTTTCTATCTCTTTTGCATCTTTGTCTCTTGTTTTTACACTTCGATCATATTCAATTGAAAGATATGGACTTATATAAGTATCAAAAAAGTTTACGGGAGCACGCTCTTTAAGATCCACAAAAATGTGAAACAGATTTTCTCCAACTTCAGCATTATTTTTTGAATCCATTTTAAATCCAATTACCGATGTGACTGAAGAGACATTCTCTTTTGTAGCATATTCAAGGATCTTTTTTTCAAGCTGAGAAACATATTTTTCCGTATCCTCTAGCTCATTGTTAATATCTACTTTTCCGTAAACATATACCTGTGTCGTATCAAAATCAGGAAACATCTGAAATTTAGAATGTTTTGCCATAAAAAATTCAGCACCAATAATTAACGTTACCATTATGAGTAAAGAGGTTACTTTTCTTCTAAAGAAAAAATGTAAAACTGTGCTGTACCATTCATACATTTTTGCCCAAAATTTTTTTGTGAAACTTCCTTCATTTGAGACTCTTAAAAATTCATGTGCATGTAAAGGTAAAAAATAAAATGCTTCAAATAATGAAGATAGCAATAACACGGTAATCATAATAGGGATAATTTTGATAAACATCCCCATCTCACCACTCATTAAAAGCATCGGTAAAAAGGCAAATACAGTTGTCAGCGTTGCTGTAAGTACTGCAGGGAACATCTCAATTGCACCTTGAATCACGGCTTCTTGACGCTCCATACCCTCTTCTAAATGTCTGTAGATATTCTCTGCGACAACAATAGCTTCATCAACTAACATTCCAAGGGCAATCAAAGCTCCCAAGAGTGAGAGCATATTTAAACTATCGCCCATAATTTCCGTTGCGATCAAACCGATCATAAAACTAACAGGAATTCCTAAAGCAACGACAAAAGCAATACCTCGGTTAATAAAAACAAGCATTGCCAAAAACACTAACATCAGTCCAAAAATAATATTTGAAAATACTACGTTCAAACGATTTTTAATCCATACAGAAGTATCCGTATAAATGTCATAACTATATGTAGGGTTTTTCTCGTGCAACTCTTTTAATAGTCCACGGATATCTTTTACCAAGGCTATAGCATTACCGTCTTTGCTTTTTGTTACATTAACAGAGACGTTTCTTACACCGTTATAATGGGAGAGTTCAGCTTCATCACTCAGTGTAAATTTCACATCAGCTATATCTGCAATTTTCAGTTTTTGTCCACCTACGTCAATTAACGTATTTTCAACACCTTTTTTTGTTTTTTCTCCGTTGAAAGTTGAAATGTAAAGATGGTTTGCCTGTTGTTTAATAGTTCCGATAGGGAAAATAGAGCTGATATTGCTAATTGCAGAGACTACAAGCTCAGGTTGCAATCCATATGCACGAATTTTCTCATTATTGAGCATAATATCCAGTTCTTCATCGGCATCACCGCGAATCGTAATATCACTCAACTCTTTAAACTTTGAAAGTTCGGTTTTTAATTCATCTGCTTTGTTTAAAAGCTCCTCTTTCGAAACATCACCTGAAAGTGCGATCAATGCAAGAGGAAAAGCATGCAGTTTGATCTTCGCAACCGGTTCGTTCATATCAGAAGGGAGGTCTTTTTTCACACCACTGACGATATCTTTTACATCGTTTAGAACTAAAATATTATCCGCACCTGGTTTAATATCTGCAGATATTGTAAAAGCACCGTTTTTAATGTCACTTTTAATCTCTTCAAGATCATCAATATTTTGCATATCGTCTTCGATCGTCTGTACAACCATCTTATCAAGAACATCTGCAGAAGTTCCCGTATATCCGCCAGTAATGACAATCTTGTCCATATTCATAGGTGGAAAGATCTCTTTTGGAATATTGATATATGCAAAAATAGAGAGCATAAAAATAAAGAGTAAAAGGATATGGTTTAAAAGGGGTTTTTCTATTGAAAATTTTACAAAACTACGTATCAAAACAATTCCTTAATTTAAAACATAGTGTCTAAGACTTGGTTTTTGAACTTGATTGATTCAACAGAAGACTTAATAAGTTTATTTTCTTCTTGCAATGTTTCATATTCTACCTGTAATTTTGCTATGTCTCTGCTTGTATAATAAATTTGCTGATTGATGTATATTTTTGGAAAAGCAAATACAGCTATAAATGTGATCACTAACAGCATATATAGAAAATAGTTAAAATCAAGTCTCTGTTTGACTTTTATGAGATTGTCGTACTCTTCTAATAATTCTGTTTTATCACTCATTACAGTTCCATTTGAAAAACTCTTAGTTTTGCACTTCTGCTTCTTGCATTGGTTTTTAATTCATCATCTTGTGCAGTTACAGGTTTTTTAGTGAGTATTTTTCCTAACTGATGATTGTTGCCACATGTACAGCGCATCGCCTCACTCGGGCATATGCAACTTTTTGCCCATCTTGCAAATGTTTGTTTGACTATTCTGTCTTCCAAAGAGTGAAATGAGATAATCCCTATTTTTGCATGAGGAAGTTTTGCTTCTTCAAGTGCACCAAGTAAATTTTTTAATTCTCCAAGCTCATCGTTTACTTCTATTCTAATAGCCTGCATCAACAATGTTGCAGGATGAATTTTTTTTCCTTTAGGCAAAAACGGATTTAATTTTTGACTCAACTCTTTTGCTGAATGAAAAGGTCTGTTTTGCATAATAACAGAAGCTAGTTTTTTATAATTTTTAATCTCACCGTATTCACGTAAAATGATTTCAAGATCATTTTGAGAATATTCATTTATAACATTTGAAGCACTTAGCGGTGCGTCTTTATCCATTCTCATATCCAAGTTTTCACTCTCGTATGAAAAACCTCTGTCTTTTTGATCAAGCTGTAAAGATGACACGCCAATATCCGCTAATACACCTTTAATATCTTGAGGATTGTATTCTCGTAATATATCTTTAATAACGTTAGAAAAACGCCCTTTTCTAATCTCTACCCTCTCGCCAAAAGGCTTTAAACGTTTTGATGAAAAATCAATTGCCGTTTGATCTTGATCTATTGCAACAAGTTTAATATTTGGATTGTTTTCTAAAATAAGGCTTGAGTGCCCGCCATATCCCATTGTACAATCAATAATAATGCCCTCTTTTATATCATCAAAAGTATTTACAACTTCTCTATATAAAACCGGTATATGTGGGATATTTTCCAAAACTTTCCTTCAACAATAATTGTATTCAGATTATACCCCAAAATTGTAAAGTAACGAGTTAAGGGTATAATATATCTTTAATTTTAGTTAGTGTACTATATTTACAAATTTAACATAAAAGAGAAAAAGATGTTAGAAGAGTTACAAAATAATTTAGATCTAATCGGTATGACTGTCGCCGGTGTGCTTTTAATTGCCTATGTAATTTATAAAATAAAACAGAAAAGTTCTTCTGAGGAGTTGGTAGAAGATGAACTTGATACTGAAGCACAAGTAAAAACTAGTGTTGCAGAAGATGAATATGATGCAACAGAAGTATCTACCAAGCCAGCAGAACAAGAACCGGAAAAACAAGAAGAAATAACAGAAGCAATAGAAGAAGAAGTAACTCAAAAAGAAGAAAAAATTATAGATCTTGAACCTCAAGATATGGGTACAGAAGAAGGTGACTTTGGTGTTCAAGAAGAGGAGATAACTCAACCGGAGACAGAAACGGTTCAAGAGACTCAAAAAAAAGCATTTCAAAAAAGAGATGTGCCACCACATGGAAAAATTTCAAAAGATGATTTTAAAGATTTTGCCGGAAAGAGAATCCTGCTGGCAGAAGACAATTTAATTAATCAAAAAGTTATTTTAGGACTATTAGCCGATAGCGGTATAGAAGTAGTTGTCGCAAATGACGGTGCAGAAGCTTTAAGTATTTTACAGCATGATAACGATTTTATTGTAATTCTTATGGATGCCCATATGCCAAACATCGATGGTTTTGAAGCTACTAGACGTATTCGTGCGAACAGTGACTATGCTCATATTGTAGTTGTAGCACTTAGCGGTGATACAGCAGCTGATGACATTAGAAAAATGACAGAAGCTGGTATGTCGGAACATTTAGAAAAACCGTTAAAGATGGATTCCCTTTATGATATTTTATATGCTTATTCAGGTAGTGCTTCAGAGGAGCAAGAAGATGAAGCAGATGTAGTAAATGTAGTTTCTACAATAGAACTCGATGGCGATAAAGGCTTAGAAATCTGTGGTGGTGATGAAGATTTTTATCATGAAATTCTCAAAGAATTTTTACAGACATACAGTCAATCAGACGAGCAACTTACAACTTTGCTTCATTCAAAAGAACTAGAACAAGCTGATAAACTTCTCTTAGATATAGTTGGTGTTTCTGCAAACATCGGAGCTATAAAACTTAACAATATTGCAACACATATGAAAGATCTACTTTCAGACGAGGAAGAGAGTTATATGACACTTTTACCTCAATACCAGCATCATTTAGGTCTCTTAGTTGAAGATATAAAAGAGTATCTGCAATAGATACTCTTTTTATCTTATTTGACCGTTTCCGTATATTTTAAATTTATATGTTGTTAAACCTTCGATTCCCATAGGTCCTCTTGCATGAAGTTTATTAGTAGAGATTCCAACTTCTGCTCCAAAACCAAATGCCCCACCATCTGTAAAACGTGTGCTTGCATTTACATATAATGCTGCTGCATCAATATTGTTTAAGAACTCTTCTGCCGTTGAAATATTTTCTGTTATGATAGCTTCAGAGTGTCCTGAACCAAATCTTACTATATGTTCAATTGCGTCATTCACACCGTCTACAACTTTAATACTTAAGATATTTGCCAAGTATTCAGTATCGTAATCTTCCTCAGTCGCATCAGAAACTTCAATGAACTCTTTTGTATTTCTACATCCTCTCAAGTCTGTACCTGCCTTATCAAATTCTACTTTGAGTTTAGGTAAGACTTCTTTAGCAACAGCGCGGTCTACCAGGAGTGTTTCCATTGCATTACAAACACCTGGGCGTTGTACCTTTGCATTGATCGCAATTTTTACAGCTTTATCCTGATCGGCATCTTTATCGATATAAGTATGACACAGTCCCTTATCGTGTTTTACAACGCTTACAGTCGCATTTTCGCTTACATATCTCACAAGGCCTTCTCCACCGCGAGGAATAATAAGGTCTACATACTTGTCCATCTTAATCAGTTTTGCAACACCTTCACGAGAACTGTCAGGTAATAAAGAGATCAGCTCTTTTGGCAAACTATTTTTCTCTAGTACCGCTTGTAATACTTTTGCAATAGCCTGATTTGAATTTTCAGCTTCTTTACCACCTTTTAAAACACATACGTTTGAGCTTTTAAAACAAAGTGCCGCTGTATCACTTGTAACGTTTGGACGGGATTCGTAGATAATTCCAATTACACCGATTGGAATAGTAACTTTTTCAATTTTAAGTCCATCTTCCGTTACCCATCCATCAAGTACACGCCCTACAGGTTCTTTAAGGCCTGCTATCTCCTCGATTGCAACTGCCATTGCGTCAATTCTTTTTTCATCTAATAAGAGTCTGTCCATTAAAGCAGATGAAAGATTATTCTCTTTTCCGCTTGCCATATCAAGAGCATTTGCCTCAATTAAATTCATTGTATTTGCACGAAGAGCTTCTGCCATCTCTTTTAAAATTCTATTTTTTTCTTTACCGCTTAAAGTGTTTAAAATTCTACTACCGTTTTTTGCATTTTGTAAAAATTGTTCCATACTTAAATCCTCGCTAAATATAAATGCTATAATAACATAAAAAAATTTGAGGACGAAATATGAAAACAATAACTTTTATAGGTAATGGAAATATGGCACTTAGTATTGCTCAAGGCTTGAAAAACAGATACAAAATAGAAGTTGTTGGTAGAGATATGACAAAACTTGAAAAGTTTGAAGAAGCATTGGAGATTTCTGCTGAAAAGTCTTTAATGAAAGATTTTAATATTGAAGACAAGACTATTATCCTTTGTGTTAAACCTTATAATATTGAAGAAGTTGCAGAGCAACTACAAGGCCAGGCAAGAGTCATTTATTCTGTTCTTGCAGGTAGTACGATAGAGAAACTAAAAAATAATTTTAAAACACAAGCAGTTGTTAGAACTATGCCTAATCTTGCAGCTTCAGTTCACCATTCAATGACAACTTTGACAGGTGATGAATCTTTTAAAAATGAAGCTATAGAGATCTTCGGTTCTATCGGTCCTACAGTTTGGCTAGGCAGTGAAAAAGAGCTCGACATTGCTACAGGACTTGCAGGAAGTGGTCCTGCATATTTAGCACTTATTGCTGAAGCCTTAGCTGATGGTGCAGTAAAACAAGGTTTAAAACGTGACGATGCAATGGCAATTATGCGTGGACTTTTTGGAGGTTTTGGAAAACTTATCAATGAAATTCACCCTGCACTACTAAAAGATGGTGTAATGAGTCCAGGAGGAACAACTGCAGCAGGATATGCAGCACTGGAAAAAGGAAATGTAAGGAATGCTTGTATCGATGCGATTGAGGCAGCCTATAAACGTGCTACTGAACTATCGTGATAAAAAAGTGATTTCTATATGCTATTATTCATGAGATTATTTTCCAAGGAACTATCATGTTTAAATATCTTTCTTTTGTTTTAGCCTCAGCGGCATTGCTTGCTAACAATGATACACAGTCATTTTGTTCAAATCCTGGTGAATATACAGTAAAAGACAATGCTCAATCATCTATTTATAAAAACTGTAAAAGAAACGGAATGACATACTGGTATACAGATACTGGTAAAATAAAGTCTCAAGTAAATTTTATAGACGGTAAAGAAAATGGTCTTTACACATCTTTTTACGATAATGGCACTAAAAAACTCGTTGTAAACTATGTTGACGGACAAAAAGACGGTATTCAAAAAATCTTCTACGATAACGGTGTACTGGGTTCTGAAGTCAATTATGTTATGGGTAGACGTGAGGGGGTGATGAAAGAGTGGGATCTTGAAGGTTATCTTTATTCTGAAGTTTATTATAAAAACAACTATAAAGTTGGACTTAAAAAGTATTATGATCAGAAGGGAAATGTTGTAAAAACAGAAACTTATAAAATGGATCGTAATCCTGTTATGCAAAAACTTTTAAAAGATAAAAGAAAAGAGATATACATTGATCTTTCAAAGTACGGTCTTGTCCCTCAGGATGCACCAAAAGAGGAGAGAATGAGATAATTTTTCTCATCCGAATCCGTAAGGATCGTAATCATCCTCTTTTTCATACTGTAAAAACATAATAAAAATCCAAAATAGTAGAAATGCTGCAACAATCTCATATCCTATCAACCATACAATAATAAAAGAGTTGAGATTTAACAGCATAAAATTATCAAAATCTCCACCGGCAATAAAAAGAAATAAAAAGAAAGCACCTGCTATATAAGGCACTGCTACAAAATAGACAATATATGCTATAAATTCATAATTATCAGGAGCATAAACATAGTCTTTAAAATCAACCTTTTGTTGTCCAAAACTTAGTTTGTTCTTTTTCTTCTGCTGCTTACCACCTTTGAGTTTTTCACGTCTATCGGTTTGTAACAGCTGATTATAGTACAACATATGTCTTTTACGTTCTAAATCTTCATCCATACTCATAACGAATCCTGTTAGTGTATAGCATCATTGTAAGACATATATTATTAAACGAGTATAAAAGCTATAAGAAAAATTAATTTTTGATTTGGAAATTTAAAAGAGTGGAGGAAAGAGACTAGATAAAATCTAGAATCTCTTTTTCAATATTTTCTTTGTTAATAACAGTCTTTTGTGTAATCTCTTTAGTGAAAAGGCCTTTTACCATTGCAGGGATTTCTAAGTTTGCAGTTTTAGAAATTGACTCCAGTGCTACAATATCCTGTGCATCAACTTCACCTGTTAAAGCATTCGCAATTACAGGAGAGAACTTTGTCCACTCTGCAGTTGAATAGATAATAGACTTGATTTTTGGATCACAACATGTTTCAAAAGCTTTAAAACATGTAGCAGTATGTGGATCCATTAAATAAGAATCATTTTCAAAAGTATCTTTGATATAAGCTTTACCCTCATCCCCATTACAGAAATCTGCATCAAAAGACTCGCGAAGAGTAGCAAGTTCATCTGCTGTAAGCTCATAAACATTTTTTTCTTCTAAGTCTTGCATTAACTCTTTTGTTCTTACTTCTCCGAACATATCGAAAAGAATTCTCTCTACGTTAGAAGATTTTAAAATATCCATAGCTGGTGAAGTTGTATTTACTACATCAAAACCGTTAAGATCATATTTTCCTGTTTTAATTAGACGAGTTAAAACATTGTTCTCATTTGAAGAGATGATAATTTTCTCAACCGGAAGACCCATTTTCCATGCATAATAACCACCAAGAGCGTTACCGAAGTTTCCACTCGGTACATTTAAATATACTTTTTCACCCATAGTGATCGCATTTTGACGAACAAGTTCTAAATAACTGTGAATATGGTAAATGATTTGAAAAATGATACGACCGAAATTTACCGAGTTTGCCGCTGAAAGTTTTGTATTTTTTTCAGAAAGTGCTTTTTTAAACTCAGTTGACGCCAGTAATCTTTTTAAAGCTGATTGAGCATCGTCAAATACACCGTGAATACCGATTACTTTTAAGTTTGCAGCATTTTCTGTTACCATTTGCAATCTTTGTACGTCACTTGTACCGCCATCTGGGTATAAACAAGCTACTCTTACATTCGCACGGTTTTTGAATGTTTCTAGTGCAGCAGGACCTGTATCACCGCTTGTTGCAGCTAAGATTAAGTAGTTTTCATTCTTTCTTTGTGCGATTGATGAAAGTACAATACCAAATGGTTGCAGTGCCATATCTTTAAATGCACGAGTTGGACCATGGTATAGTTCACTTACATAAAGATTCTCTTTTACTTTTACTACAGGTACAGGATTGTTAGCGTCATCAAATTTGTCATATAGATTTAATGCCTCGTCAATTACAGATGAATCAATATCTATATCAAAAGCATCTAACATATCTTTTGCTAAAACTTTGTAAGATGAATTACGATGTTTTTCTAAAAATGCTGCACCTAGTTCAGGTAGTTTTTCAGGAACATACAACCCACCATAAGAAGCAATCGGATCTAAAATCGCCTGTGAAAATGTCACAGTCGCAGGTTTTGTAGGATCAATTCCACGTGTTTGTATAAAGTTCATATCATTTCTCTAATCTAAAATTTTTCGCGATTATACCTAAATCTACCTAAATAATCTTATAGGATTGATGTGATACGTCTTTTTAGTAACTTCAAAGACTAGTTCATCTTTGACACGTCCTATCGTATACCCTTTTTTAATCTTTTTACCCGTTTTAATATTTGGAGCGATTTGTGAAAGGTTTGCGTAGATAGTATGCAATCCTTCATCATGTTCAACAATAACAATATTGTCTAATACTGCTGTTTTGTCTGCATAAATAACTTTTCCGTTAAATACAGTTCTTACTTTTGCATCTGCTTTTTTAGGTTTTAAAGAGATAGACTCGTTGAAAATTTTTATTCCGTAAATAGGATCTGTATATGTCCCATAATTTTTCGTGATAGTATAATTGTTTAATGGAGCAATTGTTTTTGGTCCACGATACTCAATTGTTTTCATCGCTTGATAAGAACTACCGTGTTTTTTTACTTTTGGAAGATTTTGATTATCTACGTAAATATCTTTTTTTGCTAAAGCTTCCTTACGCTCTTTCTCTTCTTGTTCTTTTTTTTGTTGATCTACTTTAATAAGATTGAGTTGTGAAAGAGTATCTTTTAAAGCATTTTGTCTTTTTAAAAGCCCTTCTAATTCTTTTTTATATGATGCTTTTGCAACTTCTAACTTCTTTAATGCTTTTTTATTTTCCTCTTTCGTTACTAAAAGGTTTTTACGTTTATCATCTATCTCTTTAATTGAACTCTCTAAAGAGATTGCATTCTTTTGTAGAAACTCTATATCTCTTGCATTTATAACAAAAGTATCGCTCAAATCTTTTGCTTTTTGCTGTGAAGCATGTAACATAGATTTTAATACTTCTAATTCTATTAAAGAATCTGCATCACTCTTAAAATCTTCTTGCAATATAATCGATAAAGAGACGCTTTGAGCAATTACAAAAACAAGTTCCTCTTCTATTTTTTCTTGTTTTTGTTTTAAAATTTCCTGTTTTTTTCTCAATTCTTCAAGTTGAGCACTGCTGTCTTTATAACTTGTAGCTTTAGATTCAAGTTCAGCCTTGAGTTCTTCTAAATATTCTTCCTGTTTTGCAAGTTCTTTTTTTTGATCAATAATAGCCTTTGCAGTTTGTGCCATCTTTTTGTTGATCTTTGAATAGTTTTTGCTAAAACTACTTAGTTTTTTACTTGTACTTTTAATTTTTGTATCAATATCATTTGCACTAAAAAGCAATGAAACAGATAAAAGAAAAAGGAATAACAGTTTGTTCATTATACCTCTTCTTTATGGCCTAATACAACGAACATCGCCAGCATAATAGATACAGATATAGAGACCCCTAACATTAATAAAGAATCATATAAATGGTCAAAGAAAACTATTTTTATACCTATATGTTGAAATTCTTGCGCAATAATCGGCATTGATTCTATATATGCAAAAATAATAAACGCTAAAAATGATGCAATGAGTGCATCTACAATTGCCAAACGGAAAAGTACCGCAGAACGAAGCCATGATGGTGCACCAAAAAGCCCCATAATACTCATACGTTCATTATGTTTAAATTGCCATATTCTTAACTCTTTAGAGATTAGTAATATAGTTACTATTGCCACAGTAAAAGCAAAAACGGTAATAACATTTTTAAAAAGTACTAGAAGTCTATAAGTAGTATCATGTGTTTTTTCAAAAGTCTCCACTTTTGTAATATATTGATTGCTTAAAAATGATTTCGTGAGTTTTTTAAGCTCGGCAGGACTTGGATAATGTTCTAAAGAGACTTTGTAAAACTTCGGTAAAGTTACTTTCAACAACTCCATATTTGTCTTACTTATGCCGGCATTGAGCTTTGTGATGATATTATCAGGAGAGAGTGCCTCGACATTTGCAACAAGAGGGTTGATTGCTATAAGTTGTTTGGTTTCGAGATTCTTTTCACTTACAATGACTAAGGCATAATTATTTGCTAAATTTTCTTTATATGTATCTATAGAACGTTCTACAATCATAAACACCTGTAAAGAAAATAGAATTCCCAGTAAAGCTAAGACTAACGATATATGATTTTTAAAGGACTTCACGAATATCTCCAAACTCTATATGATAATGTTTATAATTCACTTTCAGATTTTCAGGTATATGGTGTGTCACAACAATAACAGTTGTCTTCAACTGTTCATTTGCACCTTCTAAAAGGTTCCATATTAATTGTGAAGAGTATTCATCAAGATTTCCCGTCGGTTCATCGGCTAAAATAAGAATAGGATTGTGTGCCAAAGCTCTTGCCATTGCAACACGCTGTTGCTCTCCACCACTAAGTTCCATAGGATATTTTCCCGCTTGATGTTTGAGCCTTACATGTTTTAAAAGTGAATCCACCTGATTTTGAGTCACTGTTTTATCATAACCGTTTATAATCAAAGGAAGCATGATGTTTTTTTCAATAGTCCACTCTTTGACAAGTTTATAATCTTGAAAAACTATCCCTAGATGCTTTCGTAAAAAGTTAAGTTTTGAGTTTGAAACATTTTTCAGCTCCACCCCGCCTACAACAAGAGAACCCTCTTTAGGTCTCAACGCACCGTAAAGAGACTTTAGCAATGTAGACTTTCCACTTCCACTGGCACCTGTAATAAATACAAAACTACTCGAGTCTATAGAGAAACTAGCTTTATTAATAATAGTTTCATCACTAGAGTATGATAGAGATAGATTTTCGGCGATTATAACTTTATCCATTCAAAACCTCACCCAGATATTTATGCGCATTTAAATTCATACGTGATTTTAATGGAAGTTCAGGATAATATTTGGCCTCTTTATTTTCTACAATTACATAAAGATGCTCTGGTCTGTCAAAACTTCCCATAGAGATTCTGAGCATTACACCGTTTTGGGTCGTATAAACTCTTTCAAAATGGATAAATCCACCATCAAATCTATGTGTTTTGCCATGTAGTTTTAATAACTCTTCATCTGATAACTTTGGTGTTTCAAAAGAAAAATTGCCTTCAATTGAAAGTTCTGGAGAAATTTCATCGTTAGTCATAATAACATCATAGATATTTTTTTCCATCTTTCTCCATCTATCTTCATACTTTGAAGTAATGGCTATATCTTTGTTTTTATTGATAAGAAGTGTTGTTTTTGGAAATGCTATAAATGTTTCATACGAATAAGCATAATAATTTTCACTGTCTGTTCTAAGTTCTAGTGTACCGCCCTCTTTCAGTACTCTTCTGCATTCTGTAATAAAAGCAGTGGAGATGACACGACGATGTGGCTTTTTATCCCAAGGTACAGGGAAGTGTACATAAACAGCACCCACTAAGTTTGAAGGCACCAGTTCCATAAAAAGTCTTGCATCATAATCAAGAACCATAACATTGTCAAGCTTTTGAATAACAACTTGTTTTAAAACTTGTTCAATTGAGGGTCTGTGGATTTCAATACCTATAAACAGAACGTTAGGATTATTCGCTGCTTGATGTAGTAAATGGCGCCCAGAACCAAATCCAACTTCAATACGCACCTCTTTATCTGTTGGAAAATCCTTTGCAAAAAACTCAATCTTTTTGAGTGCTGTAGATTCATCCAAGTGGACATTCTTACGCTCTATAACATTTGAAGCAAGAACTTCAAGCTCTGCTGCTTTTGCATATGCCAGTAAAGCTTTATGTACAAGTGTAATTGATGCAGGACGGGTAAGTTTATCCGTTTTTAACAGCACTCTGTTTTCTTCATTTTTTACAAGCAGAAAGAATGATTCTCCATCTACTTTTGCAGATATCAACTCTTCATCATCACGTGTTGCATTCTCTGCAAAAAAATCAAACTGAACCCCATCAATTGTCTGAGGAAGTTCTATCTTTTTAAACTCTTTAATATGTAAATGTGGCATTATAACTCGTTCATTTCTAAATCTTCTGTCGGTGCAATAACGTTTTTGTTACCTTGTACATCAACAGGTTTCTCAACACTTTGTGCTTCTGCTTCTTTTGCTTTTGGTGCTGCTTTAAACTCTGTTGATTCAGGAGTTACAACAACTACTGCTTCACTTGCTTCAGAGATAATTTGATTAGCATCAAGACTATATACTCTATAGGTATATGTAGTGTCTGGAAGTACAGCTTTATCAGTAAAGTTCATTCCTCTAAGATCTCTAAATTCTTCTCTTTTAGAATCAAACCAACCTTGTTTTGCTTCTTTTACTACTATATAACTTTGTGATCTCGGATCTACTTTTGACCAGTTTAATTCTATAGACGAACCTACAAGTTCAGCTTTAAACACTGCTGGTGCAGCAGGTTTTGGCAGAGTCATCCCCATAATACTGCGTTTTTCATGTTCACTCTCAAGACCATCTTTATCTACAACACTTACACGATAAAAATAACGTGCACCATCTTCATCAATTTTATCAGTAAAAGTATTGTTATGAAGTTTTGCAATCAATTCATATGAACCGTCTAGACTCTCTGAACGGTATACATAGTATCTAGAAAAATCTTCTTGTGTAGTTGCTTCCCACTCAATTTTTATCTCTTTTGGCAGATTAGTAGTTACTCTGATATCCGTAACACTTTTTGGTAAAGGTTTTGTAACAACTTTTACCATTTGTGACGGCGTAGATACGATACCATCAAATGTTTTAACTCTGATTCTGTACATATATACATAATTATCCTTAAGCCTTGTATCCAAATACTCTGCAGTTAGTCTGTCATTTACAGTATCAAGCTCTTTCCATTCTGTATCTTCAAGTGTTTTACGCTCTATAATGTATTTTTGCACTCTTTGATTTGAATGGGGACGCCAGATAATTTTTGCACTTCTTGGAAGTCCTGTAATACTATGGATCCAAGAGATAGATTGTAAGACAGGTTTAGTGTTGACTTTATAAACCTCACTCATTCTACCCTGGGTATCTTTTGCGAATACTCTAAAACTATATGCATATGTAGTATCCGGTTCTACTCTGTCATCAACATAGTGTGTTTTGAAACGACTGTTGACAGTATCATAATACTGCATCTCTTTGTTAGTGTCCGACTTTGGAGATGTTCGATAAACATATATATTCTCAACTCTCGGATCTTGTATACTATTCCATTCAAAAGCGATACTTGTCATGTCTGTAATAATTCCACTTTTAGTCAGTGTAATTACAGGTAGTGTATCATCGATTGCCGTTTGTTCGTCCGGTTTTGGCTGTATACCTGCACAAGCACTAAATGTCAGCAGTGAAGCTGTTAGTAATGTACCTAAGTTGAGTAACTTCATTAACTTTCTCCATATCAAATTTTTTATCTATAAAATTCTGCATACTATCATCGTATTTTGCTTCAAATGTAAGAAGCTCTTTTGTTTTTGGATGTACAAAATATATTATGTACGCATGGAGCAAAATCCGTTCCGATTTCTCCATTTTTGGGCTTTGCGCGTAAAGATGCTCACCTACAATATGTCTGTTTAAACTTTCAAGATGTACCCTGATTTGATGTGTTCTTCCCGTAAAAAGCTTACATGCAATCAGTTGCATTTTTTCATCTGTACTCATTAGAAGCTGTTTAAACATTGTTTTTGCAGTTTTTCCATGCTCTAAACCACTTGCCATTTTCAAACGGTTTGAACTGCTGCGTCCGATGTTTGACTCTATAGTAGTAATATCATCTTTTAAAGGTGGTGCAATTATAGCAAGATAATATCTTCCCATACTTTTATCCTGCAGTTGCTGCGATAAAAACTCATGTGCTTCATTATTTTTTGCAATTACCATAGCACCTGATGTCCCTTTATCAAGACGATGTACTATCCCGTGACGCTCTTCACCGCTGATTGTTGAAAGACGGATCCCTTTAAACTTTAACCAGTCAACCAGAGTTGGTTCTTTAACGCTGGGTGCAGGATGTACTGTTACTCCGCTTGGTTTATTGATAACTAAAACATCATCATCTTCGTAAAGAACTTCTACATCTTTTGCCCACTCAACTTCTTCTAACAAGTTAGTGTTAGCTTCTTCAATTTGTAATTCCGGAAACTCTACTCGTATCTTCTGCCCTGCTTTGAGCTTTACACCTGGACGTGCTACTAATTTATCATCGACAAAGACAACTTCCTGCTTAATAAGCTGTGCTATCTGCGAACGTGTTTGAGCTATTTGTGAAGCTAAAAATGTATCTAATCGTTCTGATTTTTCACAAATATACTCTTTTACATCTCTCATTATATACCTTTATGTTACAATCACAATAATTTATTTTGGAGTTACAAATTTGTGGAGATTTGATAAGAGTATTTTATCACAATTTGACTTTTTTTCTATAATTCTTATCATCCCCCTCGTTGTTATGTCTAACTGGCTGATCGGCGAAGCGGTTCCTGCATTGGCAGACAAGCAGCTTGCTTACGTTGGTGTAGCAATGATCACATTTTTAGGTGTATTTTTGCTTCCAATTAGAAAAATGCGCTGGGTAATTCCATTTATTTATTGGTTTAATATTCTTTTACTTTTGGCCGTAGAGTTTTTTGGGCACGCAAGACTCGGAGCACAAAGATGGATCGACATCCCTTTTATCAATGCGACAATTCAACCATCAGAATTTGTAAAACCTGCACTTATTTTAATGCTTGCATATCTGATCGATAAAAAGCCCCCTCCCATTGGTGGTTACAGACTAAAAGACTTTATCCGTCTAAGTGTTTACATTCTCATCCCTTTTATTTTAATTGCTAAAGAACCCGATCTTGGAACAGCATTAGTACTTCTTCTTATCGGCTATGGTGTATTATTTTTTGTAGGGATTTATTGGAAAATCTTAGCGACTATTTTTGCAGCCATACTTTTAATTTCTCCTCTTGCTTATAAATACGCACTTCATGATTATCAAAAAGTTCGTATTAAAGACTTTTTGAGTGAAAAACCATCGTATCACGTACAACAATCTATCATTGCCATCGGATCTGGCGGTTGGACTGGAAAAAATAAAGAAGAAGCCACGCAGACACAAATGAAATTCCTTCCTATTGCGACAAGTGACTTTATTTTTGCATTTGTTGTAGAGAGAACAGGTTTTCTTGGAGCTCTACTGCTTATATCAATTTATATCATTTTGATTCTGCATCTTTTAAGCCTTGGTGTTTTTAATACAGACTATTATATAAAAGTAGTTACAGTTTCCATATCCTTTATGATATTTATTTATATGGGTGTCAATATCTCCATGACTATAGGTTTTGCCCCTGTTGTAGGGGTTCCACTGCCTATGTTCAGTTACGGAGGTAGCAGCTTTTTAAATTTTATGATACTATTTGCTATAATGCAAAATCTTATCACTTTTAGATATAGAGATTTATATGATAAAAGTGGAACAAAGAGTTTTCTCTAAAGGAGTGTTCTTGTGGCTACTGTAATCGACTTTGAAACTATTAGTTCGCAACTCGATCCACTGCATCTCCAAGATATTCAGAACCCTGAACACCCGTCATATTATTTTTCTACTGATTCTTATGATCTATTAATTGTAAGATTTTTTGAGATCGAAAAGGATGAATTACACGGTGTCTCTATCCCTTACATTATTCAAGAAGATAAAATTTTCAAATATGATCGTATTACTAATAAATTTACTGTATACAATACTTTTCATGAGATGCTACGCTCTATTGAATTACGTTCCAAAAAAGCAGAAAGACTTGTAAAACGTTATTTGGATGAGATTGACAATCTTGAGGATGCTTTGTACTCCCGTAAAATACCTACTATATTTTTGGATCTCTGGTTTGACCTCAAAAAGGATTTGACACGTATTGACAGAATGTTGGAGAGAATTGACAGTGTTTTAAAAGAGTATGTCGAAGTAAATCGTGACAATGATGATTTTCCAGATGATATTATGTCAAATATTTTAGAACATACGCAGCGCTATCAGAGACTTGCAAATCTTCATACAATCAAGCTCGATACTCTTTATAATTACTATAACTCACTGAAAAACGATAAAATCAATAACAATATTTATGTCTTGACTATTTTATCGGGAATCTTTTTACCATTAAATTTGATCGTAGGTTTTTTTGGGATGAACACACAAAACCTCTTCTTCAGTAATGATCCAAACGGAACAACAAACGTCATAATTTTACTCTTTATGATGTTTATTATTCTTCTGCTTGTATTTCCTATTACAAAGGTAGTACATAGATACTTTTTACAGAAAGTTTTAAATAAATTTCATATCTACAACAATATACTCAAAAAAATCAAAAAATTGACTAAACACTAAAACAGCTGACGTTTAATTTTAAGAATAATAAAGATAGAATGGTCATATGAAAAAACTTGGAAAAATACTTTTCTTTAATGCTACAGAGGCTACGGGAATTATTATAACTGCACAGAAAGAAAAACTTCAATTCAATGTAATGGAATGGAACGATTTTGATGTCATGCCTACATTGGGTTTAGAAGTTTTTTTTGAACTCTCAGATGGAACTGTAAAGAATATTATCGTAAAACAGGAAGGTGAAGAGTTAGAAGAGGAATCTTCTGAAGCAAACTCTGAAGCTGAAGAACAAAGTACAAAAAGCCAAGAAGAATCTCAAGAAAACACTATTATTAAAAGCGATGAAAACAATTCAGAACAAATAGAAGAAATAGACAATAATCAAGATAGTGACACGCCTGTTCAACAAACTGTTGATGTGGAAGTAAAAGCTCAAGAGGAACCTATTTCTCAAAATGATGAAGATGACTATAAAACAGATGTAAATGAAAATAGAGATGAACCTGAGCAAGAGACTACCAATAAGAAAGTAGAATCTCAAGAAAAAACTATATCTCATAACAATGAAAACGAATCAGACCATGAAAAAGAAACAGATGAAAATCAAGAGACTGATGAACCTGAACATTTTCAAGATGATCCAGAGATCGAGTGTATAGAGGACCTAGAAGAGGAATATGGGCCTCGAGAAGAGAGTGTTACACTCACACTAAATCTGAAAATAGCTGTACAAAACTATTTCAATATTATCGAAGACCATATAAATTCCAGAGAAAAATATAAAAAAGTAAATGGTAAACTTGACTATCTTATAATCAAGCGTTTTTTATGGACTATGTTTAATAACTTAAGTGAAATAGATATACATATCATTACTCCACAAATCAGAAGTTTGAGTGAAGATCTTAAAATCATGGGAAAAGTTCATGAAGATTTTATGAGAAAAACGAAATATCCTTCTTTAGCATATGAAGAGGTATTTTTAGCCTGCCAAGATGAGTATATGAAAATCAAAAGAGGTGCTCAAGACATGATGGAAAGGTTGGCTCGTCTTCAAAACAACGAGAAACATGTCGGCAGTATCTTAAAAGTAAAAAAAGAAGAGCTTTCAGATAACATCAATACGGAAGAGTTTGATCTTCTGCAAAATGAGCTTAAATCCCTCAACGGTGCTTATGTAGATACTGTTCATATGATGGCAGAATTAGATGAACGTTATAAACATGACATGGAACTTTTAAAAACATTTGAAGATGAATACAGGGGAGATTTCTATGAAATATTTAATGAAGCGGCACAGAAACATAAAACCAGTATACTTGAGATTTTAAATGCCCAAGCTTTTTTTCTAGACAGTCAACTTTGGGATATAGCAAAAAATTCGAAAGCGATCAAATCACACTTTCAACAATCATCCATCGACGGTGAATTAAATACTAAAACATATTTAAAATATTATTTAGATCTACTGGATAATACTAAAGCGAATGATGATACTAAAAAACTTTTTGAACTCTATGACTATTTAGCATCACTTCATAAAGAACATATAATGGTGCTTACATCTTCTGCTCAAGATGCCATGGATCATGAATCTGCTTTAAAGAAACTTGGTTCTAGTTATGAAATAAAAGCATTTATCAATGAAAAATCAGCCTTAAAATGGGCCTTAAAACATAGTGTAAAAGTGTTAGTCGTTGAAGATCAACTTACAAGAATGCGAGTTGAGACTTTTTTAAAATATTATCAAAAGTATATACTTGTAAATCCAAAAATAATACTTTTAGGTGAAAAACCTTTAAATTGTCCATATCCAATTTCCAAGCTTCTTTCTAAAGGAGTATCATCTAGAGTCATTACTCAGAATGTAAAGGATTTACTCATAAAGAAAAAAGCAACGTGACAATTAGATTCTTGGACTAAAAAGACTCATTAAGTCTTAAACTGTTCAAGTTTTTGTGTCAATGATACAGTCATCTGATTGAGATGTTCTGAAGCTTTGGCAATCTCTTCTACACTTCTTGCATTTTGTGTTGATATACCGTTAATATTAGCTATAATAGAAGCTACTTCATTAACATTCTTACCTGTATTTTCAAATTCCACAACAGTTCTTTCACTCACGAGTGTAGCCTTATTTACAATTTCATTTGTCTGTTCAATTTTATCTTTTACATCTGTAGAGATATTTGCTAATTTTTCCATCTCTTTAGAATTATGTGTCATTTGTTCGCTTGCGGAATTTGTTACCTGAACAATCATATTAATTGAACTGTCTATCTCAATTAATGTTTTTTGTGTCCTTTCAGCAAGCTTTCTTACCTCGTCAGCAACAACGGCAAAACCTCGTCCATGTTCCCCAGCACGTGCAGCTTCAATTGCAGCATTGAGTGCTAATAAATTTGTTTGATCGGCAATATCAGATATGACACTGAGCACACTTTTTACTTGATCCATATCTCTTGCAAGAGTTTCAATCGTATTTGCAAGTTCAGTTTCTAAAGTTGCATTGTTGTGTACACTTTCAGTCAGATGTGCAATCTCATTACTAGCTTCATTAAGCATATGATTGGCTTCTAAAATTTCCTCTTTAGATTTTTGTGCATCTTCAACAGCAAGCATAATTTTTTGAATAATCTCTTCTGTTTGATTCGTTGCACGCTCAATTATCATTACAGATTCTTCAACATTTTTTCCAACCTGTAATGAAGTCGTTGATAGTTCATGTGAGATCGATGAGTTTTCTAAAGAATTTGACTTTGCATCATTAATAAGAGTATGCAGTGCTTTTAACATATCGTTAAGATCTTTGGCCAGTTTTGTCAGTTCATCTGCACCCTCAACTGCTAAGAATTTAGAAAGGTCCTTTTTATTTGTCATCTCAAAAATAGAATTTGAAATAGCCTGTACTTTTTTATTGATTGTTTTTGTCACCATCCAAGTCAAAATAATCATTATGGTAAATAAGAGTATATATAATGTCACAGACATCATATTAACTTGTGATTCTTTTGCTACAATAATTGCATCTACTCTATCAATAAGCTCTTTTAGATATGTGTCAGTTTGGTGTACAGTATCTCTCATTTTACCAAGAGCACCGTCATGAGAAGTAAGACCTATCTGCTTTTCACCTGTAACATAATTATAAAAATCTCTTTTATACGCTTCTAATAACTTTAGAGCCAAAGCTTTATCAGAAATTTTTTCATCTTGTAAATCTGCTAAGAAAACCTTCATGGATGCATCAAATTTTCCTACATATTTTAGATCTTTTCTAAGCATAAAATCTTTTTCTGCACGGCGCAGCATAAGCATATCAGCACTTAGTTTATAGTTCTTGTCTTTTTTTAGTAGCGACTCCAACTGATGAACACTGTTTCGCAAAGAGCCATAAAGCCCGTCTTTTGGATTCAGCCCTATTTTTTTCTGTACTTCAACAACACCGGTAAAACTATTTGCATATTCTTTAACAATACCATTAAGTTTATCTAGTTCGCCAGATTCAATATTTACATCTTTAAATTGTCCGAATAAGGAGTCTATATAGAGTGAAAGTTTTTTAAAATTTTTTTGATATTTTTCAAAGTATGCCAAATCATTTCTACTTAAGAAATCTTTCTCATTGCGTCGCAACTGCAATATTTGTGTTTCTATATTTTTCACTTCATATTTAATGGTGTTTAAGATCTTTGCTTCACTGAAAGAGTAATAGAAAAAAACACCTAAAATAGCGAAGGAAACAATAGATATTCCAGCCATAGCGATAAGTTTTGCTTTGAAAGTTTTTAGAGAGAACATACATACTTCCTTTCCATTAATATAAATGGTAGTTATAGATTGTATGTAATTATTATTTAAACTAATCTTTAAACACAAGAAATCTCTTATATTCTATTTTATAGATCATGAAAAATGATCAAAATTTTATCTATTAGTTAAATCTTTAGAAGGTTTTCCTATATGATACCCCTGAGCATAATCAATCTCTATCTCTTTTAAAAACTTCAATATATCTTCATTCTCAACATACTCTGCAATTGTCTCAACTTCTAACTCTTTGGCAAGGGAGATAATAGACTTCACAAAAGCAAGATCTTTTTTATCTTGATGAATATTGATAATAAAATCACCGTCTATTTTAATATAATCGATAGGAAATCTTTTTATATAATGAAATGTTGAAAAACCTGAACCGAAATCATCAATTGCAAAACGGAATCCTTCGATTTTTAAGTTCTGAACAAACTTTTCTAACAAGCTAAAACTTTTTACAGTTTCTCTTTCCGTGATCTCAAATACAATCTTACTGCGATCTATTTCATACTCGGTAGTTAAAGTAACTATTTTATTAATAAACTCTCCAATAATAAGAGCCTTTGGAGAAAGATTTATAAATAATATACCTGTGTAGTTGATCTCTTTTATTTTTGCAAATGCTGCTTCAATAACCATATAATCCATTTGATGCACGACACCTAGAGCTTCTGCCGTTTCTATAAATCGACCTGCCGATATCAGTTCATCTTCAACTTCTATACGCATTAGCAGTTCATGAATCTCTACCTCATCTGTTTTCACATTCATAATAGGTTGAAAATGAGGTATTATTTTTTTCTCTTTAATTGCAGTAAGTACTATCAGTGATTGGTCTTGTGTTTTTTGATATATCTCTTCCAAGTCTGTACTGTTAGGATATCTAATAGCATTTTTACCTTCATACTTCGCTTTATACATCATTGCATCGGCTACATCAAAAAGTTCTTTTGGTGTTTTTGCATGTTCAGGGTATGTTGCCAGACCGACTGAAACCGTCATACTTGTCGGCTTACCATCTGGTGCTATTAATTCAAAATTATTCACGTTTTCCAGGATTCTGCTTGCTACAGTAAAACTGTCTTGCGTATCAGACTGCGGTAAAATTAAGGTAAACTCATCCCCTCCGTATCTTGATAAGATATCTTCATCTCTTTTTGAATCTTCTAGTAGATTTGCAAACGCTTTTAAGAAATCATCTCCAAAGCTGTGCCCATAAGTATCGTTGATAGGTTTAAAATTGTCACAATCAATTACAAGTACAGTAAACTCATATTTATGTCTTGTAGCTCTTCTTACTTCATAATCTAAAAGATCTCTAAATACCCTTTGAGTGAATAGTCCAGTTAAAGGATCTCTCGTTGCATAAAATTCTAAATGCTCTGTATACTTATTAATTGCCTTAATTGAGCCGACTAGGTTTAACAGTGTCGTTAAAATTGAATCAATTACAATAGAGTGAATTGAATCTTTTTCCATTCGTGCCTGAATTCCAAGTCCTACAATTCCACCGATTTTCGGTGATTCTAAAAGTAAAGATTTTGCTTCATGCTCAATATCATCAATTGCCAATTGTGTTAAACAAAGGTTCTCATCACTGAAATTATGACTTACTTTCGCACCGTTATGCTCTAAATGATGATACTCTTTGATCATCTCTTTTGAAAGTTCATCAAGGTGTTTCATCAGTTTTTTATCCGGTTTACCATACCAGAACACTTCCACTTCATACTGATCTTCTTCCGTTTTAAAGATTGTAATCAAACAATATACAGGAAGAACGAAATTGATCTCATGTAAAAGGTCTTTAATGTACTCTTTCCAGTCACGAATGATTTCTGAAGTGATAACCATTTTATCAAGCAGTTTTACTTCAAACTCAAGTATATCTTTATCTACGGCGATATCTTTAAGTTTGTTGCTTAATATATCAAGCCCTTCGAGTATTTGGTCAAACTCTTTGTATGTATTTTTCTCTTTCTTTATTGTAAGGTTTTTAAAGTCTTTAACACTGTTAATATTTTGTATCTTTTTTTGAAAGGCATCCAATGAGATATTGATCTTGTTTAAAAATAGTTTTGAAATAATGTAAACTACTAAGAACATAAACGGCAATATAAAAATGAAAAATAATAAGTGCTTGCTTTTGCTATTAGCAATAATTTCAGAAAAATCATATTCTACAGAAACTACACCAAGTACATCTCCCTCTTGGGTATTGATATGACACTGCATACATTCTTGCTTAGCAATAATAGGTGTAATAATTTTAGTGGTATCATTTTGTGTAGTCAGAATCTTCTCTTTTGTCTGAAAAACCTTTTGAATGTTCTTGTTCATTTCCCCTTGTTCAATGCTTCCAAAAAGCGCTTCAACCTTTTTACCCCTATACACCTCTACTGAATAGTTACTGTTTTCAAAAGAGTTTTGTGTTTCTGTTAAAAAAACTTGCAGATCTTCCCTGCTCCAACCTTTTCTCATAACCTGGTACATAGAGTTAAAAACTTGTTTGGACAAAGATTCGGAAACTTTTTGGATTTCGGTAATGGTGATATTTTTATATACATATGAAGAGAACAGATAAAACAATACGAATAAACTGACTGTAATGGCTAAAATAGATATACGGAAGGCATTTTTTAATGTTGTTATTTTCATATATTCATTACCTATCAAATATAATTTTAAGTAATTATAATACCTTGAATGTAGTTAATGTGCAAGAAAATAACTTATAAAATAAATTAATTGATATGATTACTAAAGTTGTTTGATAAGATTGTGTTTATTTTAAGAAAAAGATGGCGCGGTGGACGAGACTCGAACTCGCGACCCCCTGCGTGACAGGCAGGTATTCTAACCAACTGAACTACCACCGCAACCGAAAAAAGAAATGGTGGGCACTACTGGACTCGAACCAGTGACATCTACCTTGTAAGGGTAGCGCTCTACCAACTGAGCTAAGCGCCCATTAAATGGGAAATTAAAAACACCGAAATTGGCGACCCCTAAAGGATTTGAACCTCTGTTACTACCATGAAGTGATAGTGTCCTTGGCCACTAGACGAAAGGGTCACTTATGTTAACAAAGGGTTATTGTTAATGGTGGGCACTACTGGACTCGAACCAGTGACATCTACCTTGTAAGGGTAGCGCTCTACCAACTGAGCTAAGCGCCCTTTTTCAACCAAATGGCGCGGTGGACGAGACTCGAACTCGCGACCCCCTGCGTGACAGGCAGGTATTCTAACCAACTGAACTACCACCGCATTTAGTTTAAAAATGGTGTCCCGTGATGGATTCGAACCATCGGCCACATCATTAAAAGTGACGTGCTCTACCAGCTGAGCTAACGAGACATTTTGTTTCTCTCATTTAAGAGGCTGGAATTATAGACAAATCCAAATCATATGTCAAGAGTTTTTCGAAAATTTTTAAAAAAAAGTTTCTTTATCTAAAAGTAAGAGCATTTTAATTGCATAAAGAGCACTTTGGTTTTGTACAAAGTTTCTATCTCCGCTGAAGTGACAATGCTCTTCCACATGGGCTGTTTTGCTTCTTACTCCTATATATACAGTTCCTACTGGTTTTAGTTCTGTCCCTCCTGTATCACCTGCAATACCACTTACAGCTATGGCAAAATCTGCATGGCTTACAGCTAACGCACCATCACTCATCTCACTTACAACTTCGGCACTGACAGCACCGTGTTGCTCTAATGTATCATTACTAACAGCTAACCAGTTATCTTTTAAAGCGTTTGAATATGTAATTAATGAACCTTCTAAAATATTAGAAGCTCCATTGTTTTTAGTAAGATAATAACTCAGCAGTCCACCCGTACAACTCTCGGCAAACGTTATCTTTTTATTTTGCGCTGTGAGTGTTTCTATAATGTATTCCAAAACATTCGATGAAGGAATCAGTTGATTTGAAAGCAGTTTTTTTGAAGCGCTTATAAAGTTAGATATATCACCATATAACTTAGAACATATATCTACTTGCTGCCATCCTTCTATAAGAGTAGTGACGTCAAAAGTCACTTCATATGTTTGTGCGATCGGATTAAGTAAAGATATGAGTGTTTCTCTGTCTTCATCAAATACATGTATAGTTGCATTTGTAATCTCACTTTTCATTAATATAGAAGGGATATTTACACCTTCGTCCACCTGCATAACATTAACAAGTGTTTCACCGTGTTCTATAAGATAACTTCCATCTTCATATACGAGTGCTTTTTGCGGCATTAAAGAGCCTTCTTTTAATACTTGAACATCATTAGTAGCCGTAGAGATTAGTTTTCCTATTGTAGAGAAGTTTTGTTTGGTAGTGATTATAATAAGTTGCTGCGGATCATTTAATTGTTTTTCAATCTCTAAAAATAGCGTGTTATCACCGTCTTGAAAAAAACTTATTGTTTGAGGACGATCACATGTTTTGGTAATTTGTCTTAAAACATACTCTTGCAACACTTCATTATATATAAACTTATTCCCGACAAACATCACATGCAATCTCATCGTTTCACTACCCTTTTTATAGTCTAAAATCTGCTTATTATATCATTTTATACGCTTTTAAACGCAAAAAAGATATAATCCGCGCACTTTTAATAAAACATATGAGGCAAATATGGACTATAAAGACACACTACTTTTACCAAATACGTCGTTTGCGATGCGTGGTAACCTTACAAACAATGAGCCCCTGAGATACAAATCTTGGGAAGATAAAAATGTTTATCAGAAGATGAAAACAAACCGTAAAGATGCGGAAGATTTTACACTTCATGATGGACCTCCTTATGCAAATGGACATATCCATATTGGTCACGCACTCAATAAAGTTTTAAAAGATATCATTATTAAACACAACTATTTCAACGGTAAATCTGTTCGTTTTACTCCGGGCTGGGACTGTCACGGTCTACCGATTGAGCAACAAGTTGAGAAAAAACTTGGCGGTAAACAAAAAAAAGAACAGTTAGAGACTGCTGAGATCCGTAAACTGTGCCGTGAGCACGCTGCTCAATTTGTTGACGTACAACGTGGTGAGTTTAAACAACTTGGTATCATCGCTGATTGGGACAATCCTTATGTAACAATGGATTATAAATTTGAAGCGAACATCTATAGAGCACTTTGTGAAGTAGCAAACAAAGGTCTTTTAATTGAGCGTAGTAAGCCGGTTTATTGGTCTTGGGCTGAGAGAACTGCACTTGCTGAAGCAGAAGTTGAGTATGAGGACAAAGAGTCTCATTCAATTTTTATCGCTTTCGAGCTGAATGATGATGCAAAAGCGAAACTTGGCATCACTGGTAAAGCTGCTCCTGTAATCTGGACAACGACACCATGGACAATTCCTGCAAACACAGGTATCTCTTTAAATCCAAACGAGAAATATGTTCTGACAACAGATGGTTACATAGTTGCTAAAGAGCTGTTTGAAGCAAATGTTGAAAATGAAGTTATCAGCGGAACAATTGCAAAAGAGTTTGATGCAACACTATTTGAAAATCTAGTAGCAATCAACCCTTTAAATGGTAGAGAGTCTCGTATCGTTCTTGGTGAGCATGTATTAGTTGACAACGGTACTGGTTGTGTTCATACGGCTCCTGGACATGGTGAAGATGACTACCGTGTTGGACTTGTATATGATCTAGATGTAATTATGCCTGTTGATGAGACTGGTTGTTACGATCAAACTATCGTAAGAGAAAAACTGATCCCTAATGCAGAAGATTTCTTAGGGCGTCACATTTTCAAATCAAATGATGACATCATCGAACTTATGGGTGATGCAGTGTTAAAAGTGTCTAAATTCAAGCACTCTTATCCACACTGCTGGAGAAGTCATACTCCGCTTATTTTCCGTGCTACAAAACAGTGGTTCATCTCAGTTGACGGAACGCCTGCAGGTGAAGAGAGAACTCTTAGAGAGATTGCACTTGCTGAAGTTGAAAAAACTAAATTCATCCCTGAGACAGGAAGAAAAAGATTAAATTCAATGGTTGAGAACCGTCCTGACTGGTGTATCTCTCGTCAACGTGACTGGGGTGTGCCAATCGCATTCTTCAGAGTAAAAGCTACAGGTGAAGTTCTACTTGATGAAAAAGTAATGAACTTTGTAGCTATGATCTTTGAGATGCAAGGAAGTGATGCTTGGTATTCAATGCCGATTGAACAGCTTCTTTACCCTGGAAGCGGTTATAAAGCTGAAGAGTTAGAAAAAGTAACTGACATCTTAGATGTATGGTTTGACTCTGGTTCAACTTGGTTCTCTGTTTTAAAATCTCGTAACTATGATGCTGGTTCGTACCCTGCTGATCTTTACGTAGAGGGAAGTGACCAACACCGCGGTTGGTTCCAATCTTCACTTTTCCTTTCAACTGCGATCACACATGCAGCACCATATAAAGGTGTACTGACTCATGGTTTTACGGTTGATGAAAAAGGCGAGAAGATGTCTAAGTCTAAAGGGAACGTTATCGCTCCTGAGAAAGTACTCAAAGAATACGGTTCTGAGATATTACGTTTATGGGTAGCATCTTCAGACTACCAAGGGGATCTTAAAATCTCTGACGGTATCTTAAAACAAACATCTGAAAACTACCGTAAACTAAGAAATACGTTTAGAATCATGCTTGCAAACATTAATGACTTAGAAGAATTGGTAAATGTTGATGAGATGGGTGATCTAGACAAATGGATTCTTTCTGTTGCAAAAGAGAAGTTTGATGAAGTGCATAAACTGTTCAGTTCTTACAACTTCGTTAACGGTATGAATACACTTAACAACTTTATCGTAAACGAGTTAAGCGGTATGTATATCGATATGACTAAAGACAACCTTTACTGTAACGATAAAAATGCACTTCGCCGTCGTGCGAGCCAAAGCGCAATGGCTATGATCACAAAAGCGATGCTGCTTCTTGTTGCACCGATTTTAACTTATACAGCTGATGAGATCGTAGAAAATGCACCTGCTATTATCAAAGGTGATGCTGAGGACATTTTTGATCTTAAATATGAAACACTTCCAACAGTTGAAGCACCGTTTGATGCTGCATATATGGAAAAAGCAAGAGAAGGTTTTGGTTCAGTTGTAGATGCACTGAAAAAAGAAAAAGTGATCAAATCTACTCTAGAACTTATCCTTTATACAGAATCAAAAACTGTACTAGAGATGAAAACGACAGATGCTGAAGACTGGTTCGTTGTAAGTGGAATCTTTGAGGACAAACCTGAAGAAGAAGCGCTTGGCACTTTCAAAGTTGGTGACGATACGTTCACGATCGCAAAAGCAACTGCACATAAATGTCCTAGATGTTGGAAATTCCAAGCTGAAAAAGAGGACTGCACTTGTGCTAGATGTTCTGAGGTAGTAGCGTAATGCCTGATATGACGCAACCTGTAGAGATGAGTTTTATCCTCTCTACAATCGGCGTTGTCTTTGCTATAGTAGCAGTAGGCATCGTACTTGTAAAACTTGGGAAAAAGTCTAGAAACTCTTAAAACTAGACTTTTTCTTCTCTATCTTTTTTTTATTCTCATTAATAACTTTTTCAAACATAATTTCCTTTTTTTTATCCTTTAGTACACTTTATGCATATATACTTTCAAATAATCTGTAAAAGGATGTATATGTTAAATTTTGGACCGTTTAAATCTCTTTCAACAAAAGAGTTTCAGGAAAAAAGAGAGGAAGGTTTTACCGTCATCGACATACGAAGAGCCGACGAGTGGGAAACTTTCGGTGTCATTGAAGGTAGTCACAAGATTACGTTTTTTAATGATCTTGGGTTATTTGATCTTGAAGAGTTCTTAGAGCTGTTTAGCAAAGTTGTAACAGATAAAGAACAGCCCTTTATTTTAGTATGTGCCCATGCCAACAGAACAAAAACAGTCGGTGAAATCATGGGTGCAAAACTTGGCTATACTAATGTGTATGAATTAGACGGTGGGATCAACTGGGGTTGGATCGACAAAGGCTTGGAGACGGTAAGGTCATGATAAAAATAAGTTTTGAACAAGTAACAACAGCACAACAAATTGATACAGTGACCCAATTAGCAAATACAATATGGCCAGAGCACTACACTCCAATTATCGGTGCAGAGCAAGTTGAGTATATGTTAAAAACTTTTCACTCAACAGATACTATCTCTGATGAGATCAAAAAGAAAGGGTATGAATACTTTCTAATTATCAAAGATACTACACCTATAGGATACATTGGAAGCAATATAGAAGACCAAGAACTCTTCTTAAGTAAATTTTATATTTTACTGCCATACAGAAACAACGGTTTTGGAAGAATAAGTATCGGTTTTTTAAAACAATTGTCCCGCTCTTTTGAACTGAACAAAATCACTCTCACCGTAAATAAAAACAATTTAGACACAATTTCTGCATATAAAAAAATGAATTTTCAAATAACAGCTGAAGTATGTGCAGATATAGGCAATGGATATGTAATGGATGATTACAAAATGGAACTGACAATTTAACTATATTTTGGTATTTTGAAATTTTGATCTATAATGTTTCTTAGTAAAAATAAGTTTTAGTTATCCAGTAATTAGTATTCAAAGGAAACACTTATGGAAACTCAGAAACATCGTACATTGTTTATATCTCATGGTGGCGGTCCTTTGCCTTTACTCGGTGATGAAGGGCATTTAGAGATGGTTGAGAAGCTGGGAGAGTTAGCTTCAAAGATAGAAAAACCATCAGCTATTTTACTTATCAGTGCCCATTGGGAAGATGAACTCATTAGCATAACTTCAGCCAAAAAACCCTCACTTATTTATGACTATTACGGTTTTCCTCAAGAATCTTACGATATCAAATACCCATGCTCCGGAGAGCCTGCTTTAGCTGCAGAGGTTGACAAAGTATTACAAAAAACAGGTTTGGAAACTGAACTTAATAGTGAACGGGGATTTGATCACGGATTATTTATCCCATTAAAAATCATGTACCCTGAAGCAGATATCCCTTGTGTACAAATCTCTTTACTCAACAGCCTTGATCCAGAAGATCACATAAAAATAGGGGCAGCTCTTGCCAATATAAAGTATGAAAATCTGCTGATCGTAGGTTCAGGCTTTTCCTTTCATAATCTCAAAGCTTTTTTTATGAAAGATACTCCTGAAACAATCATGATGAACGAACAGTTTGAAGAGTGGCTGGTTGATACCTGTTCAAACAAAGAGCTTACAAAAACCGAACGAACTTGCAAACTGGTCAAATGGGAAACGAAAGCACCTTATGCAAGATATTGCCATCCAAGAGAGGAGCATCTTCTACCGCTCCATGTATGCTATGGTGTTCATCAATCCCCTTGCAGTAAATATATTGAACTCAAAATTATGAACAAATTATCAAGTTTTTATATTTGGGAATAAAAAAATTTATTTTAATTCAAGCAACTCTCCATATAATACTTCTAAACTATTAATTCATCTATCTAAACAGGTATGGAAATGTTAGAAACGCTCAATACTTTCAATGAATCGATTTCAGATATAGACCTTGATAAAAACCTCGATGAACACTTTAATGTTTTACGAGAATTACATTACCTCAATTCCATACCAGAACTTATAAGTTCGATACATGAAATAAAAGAGTTGGATGACAGTTCTTTTAGTGAAGAGATCGAATGGTAAACTATAAAATCCTTTTCTCACACCATGCACTTAAAGATGCTAAAAAACTTACAGGTGCAAACCTTGCCGATAAAACAAAAAAACTCATTGAGATTCTCAAAATAGATCCGTTTCAAAAACACCCCTCTTTTGAAAAGCTGATCGGAAATCTGCATAATACCTTTTCCCGCCGTATCAATCACCACCATAGAATAATCTATGAAGTAAAAGAGCCGGAAAAAGTGGTAAGAGTTTTAAGAATGTGGACACATTATGGAGAATAGACTATGCCTTTAGATTTAAAAGAAACCCTCGTTATAGGCATCTCTGCAACAGCCTTATTTGATCTTTCCGAATCTGATCAACTCTTTCAAGAAGAATATAAAAGAGATCCTAATCACGCCATAGAAAAATACCGGGAGTATATGCTTGAAAATGAAGAGATTCCTTTGAATGAGGGAATTGGTTTTCCACTTGTCAAAGCACTTCTGAATCTTAACAGATACCAAAAAGAGAATGAAGCTCCTCTCGTTGAAGTAGTTGTTATGTCAAGAAACTCTCCTGAAACAGGAATCAGAGTATTAAATACGATCAGACAAATAGGTCTAAATGTTACTCGTTCAGCTTTTACTGCAGGTGAATCAAGTGCAGACTATTTGGAAGCTTTTGATGTTGATCTATTCCTAACGACAAACGAAGCCGATGCACAAAAAGTGATTGACTCGGGTGCATGTGCATCTGCAGTACTCTCCATTCCGCCAAAATACAAATGTGATATTCCTGAAGATCAGGTACGTATAGCTTTTGACGGTGATGCGGTACTGTTTGACGAATCTAGCGAATTAGTCTATAAAGAAAAAGGGATCAAAGCTTTTCATGAGAATGAAAACAACTCACAAAACATCCCAATGAGTGAAGGACCTTTTGCAAACTTTTTGAAAAAACTCTCAAAACTTCAGGAAAGACTTCCTATGAAAGTGGAATATTCTCCCGTACGTATTGCCATTGTTACAGCCAGAAATAGTCCTGCGGATCTCAGGGTTATCAAAACTCTGAGACACTGGGGAGTATATGTAGATGAAGCTTTTTTTCTCGGTGGAGTTGAAAAAAGCAATATATTAAGATCTTTCAAGGCACATATCTTTTTTGATGATCAAGATGATCATTTAAGAACATCCTCATTAGTTGTTCCTTCAGGAAAGGTTCTCTACCCTTCCTCTTCACCGATGCAGGCTATAGAAAAAGATAAAAAACGTAACTCGTAACAAACGAAGCGATTACTCCGTACCCAATTGCAGCCGAGCTAAGTCTCGGTGCAAGTCCAGCCATTGAAGCCATTGCTCCTGCTGTGATCATAGGAGCCATTGCCGCTTCTAAAATAGATACTTTTGCCGCCAAAGTCTCCCAAGCAAATACATAACAAATCAGCACTGCGATCAATGGTGCGATAATAAGCTTTACAGACAATGCAACACTTAGCGGTTTCAGTTCATGACTCGGCAGTTTAAACTGTAGCTGCAAACCAACTGCAACTAGTGCTAAAGGGACAACTGTAGCCGATAAGGTATGCAGAACCGATTCTATCTCAAAAGGAAATTTAACACCGTTTAAAAACAGTGCAATGATGAGTGCTATTAACGGTGGAAAAGTGACTATTTTATACACTATGATTGAAGGTGTCACCTTGCTTGTTGCACTATAATATGCAGTAATGAAAGTCCCGTATGTAGCCAAAGCCAAAAACACACCTAACTGATCGTAAATCATAATGTAGGGTGTAGCTTCTATACCATAATAGGATTGAATAATCGGAAGTCCTAGAAAGGAGCTGTTTGTAAGTACCGCTACTAACATCAACATCCCTGTTATCTCTTTTGAAAACTCCATAATTTTTGCGAATCCGAGTACAATTAATGCAGATGCGATCATCACACTCCACGAGATAATGACCGGAATTAAAACCTCAAAAGAAAATGTTAGCTTGGATATCTGTAAAAGAATAAGAGCAGGCAGTGATATATAAAGTACAAATTTATTTAATCCTGCTGCCATTTCTTCTTCAAAAATCTTTGTTATTTTGAAAAAATAGCCGATAAACATAGCTAAAAATATCAATAAAAAGTTTTCCACTTACACTTAACCTTATTTTTTTATGCGCAATTATATCACTAACTTAAGCCACCCAAATGTTTTACACTTTATAATATTCAAAAACAAAAGTTACAAGCCTATGAATGACATCATTTCTTTACTTCAAAACACTCTCAAACTCAGTCCTGAACTTTACTTCATAAAAGACTATCCTGTTAAAATCGTACATGAAAAGGGGCGTGTTAATGAGAAACAAATTCTAGAATATCTGAACTCTTTAAACTTCTTCGATCCAAACGGTTTATCTGCCCATTCATACGATGACAAAACAATTACACTTCTGCAAAAAGATGCCTCTAACTATATCAAGAGTGTCTCGTATGCTATTTCAAAAAAGAAAATATACGAAAACTACATATTTGCGGAAAAATTTCCTCATGATCGCTGGAAAAAAATTGTTGATGACGATGCATTGGAAGCTGTTATTGAGATCTCACATTTTACAAATGAAATTGAGCCAAAAAAAATCGAAACTGAGTTACGCAATATTATGCGAAGTAGAAAAGAGGTACCTCTACTAAAAAAAGTAGGCTTTATATGGATTGCATACTGTGATAAAACTCAAGATGTTTCAAATATAATGCAGCATTACTTCTTAGAAAACGTCAAATCAGTTTCTACTGAAGAACAAACTATTTTTATTGGCTATAATGGAGAGTTACAAAACATAAATATGAGATATTTTGTTTATCCACCTAAATAATTTCATAGAATCTTTAGGACAGAAAATGACAGTAGACAAAGAAGAACTTGTAAAACAGCATCATCCGGAAATGATTCGCAAACGTTTATCCACTCAACAAAGAAAACACAATGTTTCCGATGCCGTACTGGGAGGTATAGATGGATGTATAACTACATTTGCCGTAGTTTCGGGTTCTGTCGGTGCCGGTTTCCCATCTTCTGTAGCCATCATTCTTGGATTTGCCAATCTTTTTGCAGATGGTTTTAGTATGGCTACAAGTAATTATGAATCAATCAAAGCTGAACAAGAATATCATGAGGCTATTAAAACTTCTGAAAAGATGCATATAAAAGAGATTCCAGATGGGGAAAAAGAGGAGATTAGACAGATTTTCAAGGCAAAAGGATTTGAAAACGAGGTACTTGAAAATATTGTTGACACAATTAGTAAAAATGAAAATGTTTGGCTTGATGTTATGCTTGCAGAAGAGCATGGAATTGCTAAGACTTCTCCTTCACCATGGAGATCTGCATCTGTGACATTTATAGCATTTGTTTTTGTCGGAACTTTTCCTCTTCTACCCTACTTGCTCCCATTTTTAGCAATACAAGAACAATTTATATTCAGTGCTTTACTTGCGGGTATCATGTTCTTTTTAATCGGTATGTATAAAAATATTACACGGACAAAACCCTCTTTCTTTTCAGGATTGCGTACACTAATTACAGGTGGTGCTGCAGCGACATTAGCATATGCAACCGCTTATATTCTTAGAGAACTGTTTAATATCTCTTCTATCTGAGAAGCTGGTATGAATATCTCCTACAAGAAACCGTTCTAAAGAAAAAATAAACACATTTAGATATAATACTCAAAACAATTTTACGATCATAGGAAATTTAATGATTACATTAAAAGAAGCCCTACAACTCTCAAAAGAAGAATTAGCAAATTTTAAAGAAGAATTAAAAACAAAAATTGAAGCAAACTCAGATATTAATGCTTACATCGACGTAAAAGATTTCGGCGAAGGTATTCCGATTGCAATTAAAGACAACATTCAAGTAAAAGACTGGTCTGTAACTTCAGCTTCAAATATCCTTCAAGGCTATATAGCACCATATAATGCAACTGTTATCAACAAGATGTTAGACGCTGGTCTTTCGCCTTTTGGTAGAACAAATATGGACGAGTTTGCTATGGGTTCTACAACTGAATCAAGTTTCTATGGTAAAACACTAAATCCTCATGCATCTGACAGAGTTCCTGGTGGTAGTTCAGGCGGAAGTGCAGCTGCAGTTGGTGCTGGCCTTGCGATCGCAGCATTAGGTTCTGATACGGGTGGTTCTATCCGTCAGCCTGCTGCATATTGTGGAATTGTTGGTATGAAACCGACATATGGAAGAGTAAGCCGTTATGGTCTAGGTGCATATGCTTCAAGTCTTGATCAAATCGGTCCTATGACACAAAACGTTGAAGATGCTGCTATCCTTTACGATATCATCAGTGGAAGTGACGAGAAAGACTCTACAAATGCTAAAATGGATGACAAAGTAGTACCAAACTTAAATCCGACAAGAAAATTAAAAGTTGCAGTACTTCCAAAATACATTGAAAATGCAAGTGCAGATATTAAAAATGCCTACAAACTTGCAATTGAATCGTTGAAAGCGGCAGGACATGAGATCGTTGAACGTGAGCTTATGGATGCGAAATACGACATTTCAGCTTACTATATCACGGCAACTGCAGAAGCTACTACAAACCTTGCTCGTTATGACGGTATCCGTTACGGTAACAGAGTTGACGGTAAAAACCTTGAAGATACGTTTATTCAAACAAGAAGCCAAGGTTTCGGTGATGAAGTAAAAAGAAGAATCTTACTTGGAAACTTTGTATTAAGTAGCGGATATTATGAAGCTTATTATGTAAAAGCACAAAAGACAAGACACCTGATAAAAGAGGAATATGAAAGAATTTTTGAAGATGTTGATCTTATTCTTTCACCGGTAGCACCTACTGTTGCTCCAAAGTTCGGTGAACTTGCAAATCCTATGGAGATGTACTTAAGTGATATCTACACAATCAGTGTAAACCTTGCAGGTCTTCCTGCCCTTTCTCTACCGATTATGAAAAATGGCGAAGGGATGCCTGTCGGTTTACAACTTATTGCAAAACCTTATAACGAACAAACTCTGTTTGACGGTGCATTAAGTCTAGAAAAAGAAGTTGACTATAAATAAAGGAAACGGCTATGGCATATTTTGATAAAGTAAAAGTAAAAGATAAAGTTTACGGTCTTGTATTTGGTCCGGGAAAAGTAACTTCTGTTTTTGAAGATTCGTACTATAAAATGATGGTAAAATTTAAAAACGGTTATGAAGTACCATATACTGAAGATGGTGTACCTGGTTGGGGAAACTTTAAAAAACAAACTTGTTTTTACAAAAATGACGTTGATCTGACTGATGTTGACTTCTCACCTGTAACAAAAGTACTTTCGGCGAAAAAGATCATCAAACTTCGTGAAAAGAAAAAACTTGAAATTCGTCTTCCTTCAGGAATATGGACAGAATGTTCAAAATGTGTCGTAGGATACATTGAAGATATGCTTGAAGCTGAAAATTATCACCTTTTTAGAAAGAAAAAGTAATCTCCTTTTACCTCTTTTTAACAACAAAAGAGGTATAATGCAAAAATTAAATAATCGATAACCATTTTAACTCTGCAAAAGGAAAACCATGAGAATTCGTAAACGCGCACTCACATTTGAAGATGTACTTTTAGTACCACAATATTCTGAAGTTCTTCCAAAAGAAGTTTCATTAGAAACAAAATTAACACGTAACATCACTTTAAAAATCCCTATGGTTTCTGCTGCAATGGATACAGTTACAGAATACCGTGCTGCTATCGCAATGGCAAGACTAGGTGGTATCGGTATTATCCATAAAAACATGGATATTGAATCACAATGCCAACAAGTAAGAAAAGTAAAAAAATCTGAAAGCGGAATTATTATAGACCCTATCTATGTTCATCCTGATGCAACACTTGGTGAAGCTGAATCTCTAATGAACGAATTCAAAATTTCTGGTGTTCCAGTTGTAGACGGTCATAACAAACTTTTAGGAATTCTTACTAACCGTGATATGAGATTTGAAAAAGATATGAAAAAAATCGTATCTGATGTTATGACATCTATGCCACTAATCACTGCTAAACAAGGTATCTCTCTTGATGATGCTGCTGATATTATGCACCAAAATAAGATTGAAAAACTTCCTATTATTGATGATGGCGGTTTCTTAAAAGGTCTTGTAACAATTAAAGATATCAAAAAACGTATTGAATACCCAAATTCAAACAAAGATGATTTTGGTCGTTTAGTTGTTGGTGCCGCTATCGGTGTTGGACAACTTGATCGTGCTAAAGCACTTGTTGAAGCTGGTGCAGATGTACTAGTTCTAGATTCTGCTCACGGTCACTCTAAAGGTATCTTAGATACTGTAAAAGAGATTAAAGCAACATTAGCAGTAGACGTAATTGCAGGAAATATTGCAACTGCTGAAGCTACTGAAGCGTTAATTGAAGCTGGTGCTGACGGTGTTAAAGTTGGTATCGGGCCTGGTTCAATTTGTACTACTCGTATCGTTGCAGGTGTTGGTGTACCTCAAATTTCTGCAATTGATGAGTGTGCAGCAGCAGCTAGAAAACACGGTGTCCCTGTTATTGCTGACGGTGGTATTAAATACTCTGGTGATATTGCAAAAGCTTTAGCAGTAGGTGCAAGCTGTATCATGGCCGGTTCATTACTTGCAGGTACTGAAGAATCACCGGGTGAAACTATCATGTTCCAAGGGCGTCAATATAAATCATACCGTGGTATGGGAAGTATCGGTGCAATGCAAAAAGGTTCAAACGACAGATATTTCCAAGAGGGAACTGCAGCTGACAAACTAGTTCCAGAAGGTATTGAAGGTCGTGTTCCGTTTAGAGGAAGCATTGCCGGTATCGTTCACCAAATGATGGGTGGTTTACGTTCATCTATGGGTTATTGCGGAAGTGAAAGTATTGTAGCATTCTGGGATAAAGCAGAGTTTGTTGAAATTACATCTGCCGGTCTTAAAGAGTCTCACGTTCACGACGTTATTATTACACAAGAAGCACCAAACTACCATATATAATTTTTGACTATGAATGAAGTAAAATACGCAGGTTTCGGCATACGTTTTGTTGCTTCCCTCTTAGACACTTTCTTTCTTGCCCTCCCCTTAGCCGTTGTTATTTATATAATCAGCGGCGGTGAGTGGTTTGACTTTACCACATATCAACAAAATCTTCAAATGGCAATGAGCGGTAATCCTCATGCACTAGACAATCAACCCACTACATCTTTTTTTTGGGAAACAATTTTTGAAATCTCTGTACTTGTTGTTACAATAATATTTTGGGAAAAGTTCAAAGGTGCTACACCGGGAAAAAAAATTGTAAATATCAAAATTGTTGATGCAGATACATTAGATGAAATTTCAAATAAACAAGCTATCACTAGATCACTTGGCTACATCCCTTCAACACTTCTATTTGGATTAGGTTTTCTTATGATAATGTTTACAAAAAGAAATCAATCTCTCCATGACAAACTCGCTCATACCGTAGTTATATACACATAAGAGTAAAATGTAAAAACTTTGTGATATTTTTAAAACTACTTTTATAATATCTCAGTAAAATATAACCTCTAATTTCCAAAACTACAAGATAGGGGTATTTATGAAAAAAAGTCTAAAAGCAGCTTTATTAGCAGCTGGTTTGTCATTATTTATGTCAGGTTGTTCAACAATGCATATGGGTTGGACTGCAGTTACAGGTCAATGGGGTCTAGATGATGGAGCTATGCCTGCTTACGATAAAATGTTTACAAAAGTTGTAGAAGATGGTGATCCTGCAAAAGCTATGATGCTTGAGTGGAAAGTTGATGAAGGTATCACTGGTGATGAAGTTAAAGAATCTATTGAAGCACTTACTGAAGAGTACAATATGAGACTTACTGGTTATGTAAAAATGTATACAAAAGAAGATGCTGCACCAGATGAAGTTAAAGAAGCAAGAATCTATTCTTTATGTAACTTAACTACTGCAAAAGTATTCCTTAACTATTCAAGATATTATGGTGGTTTCATGCCATGTAGAATTATGTATGTTTCATATGGAAACGGTGATGCATACTTAGTAAGTATGGATATGACATTAGCTATTCATGGTGGTAAAACACTTCCAAAAGATATGTTAGAAGCTGCATTAAAAGTAAAAGAAGCTATGGAAATGGTTCCAGCACGTGCTGCTAAAGGTGACTTCTAAGGAAGTTGCTTTTCTAAAGAGAAAAACTTCTTAGAAGTTTTCTTTCTTTAGAAATACTCTCTAAAGAACTTTTAAAAGTCCTTTTTTTTAATTAGGTTTTAAAAACCTACTTCTTTTTCCTCTTTCTCAGTTAGAAAAAAACTATCGAAACTTATATTTTTAAAAGCTGCATTCAATGAAGTAAAAAGTTGTGGATGTTCTTGTTCCATCTTTGCCAACATATCTTTTGTGTTTGCTCTGGCATACGGCATTTTTACATCAAAACGCATTGCAGGACACGCTTCATCACCAATAGCTTCAATTTCATTATCTACGACAAAAGCACGTAATTGACGCTCACGCATCTGAATAAGTGGACGGATTACAACTAAACCATTTTCAGCTGTGTATTTCGGTGCTAAAGAACGTAATTGACCGTTATAAATAAAATTCATGAAAAAACTCTCAGCAGCATCGTCTAAATGGTGTCCAAGAGCTACTTTGTTACATCCATGTTCTTTGGCTACACTATAAAGATATCCTCTTCTCATACGGGAAAAGAAGCTACAAAATGAAGAGTTTTTTCTAATCTTCTCTTTGGCAAGCTCGTAAGTTTCTGTCTCTTGTAAAAAATGTGGGATATCATACTCTTTACAATGAGCAATAAGGTTTGAGTAGTTTTCACCCATACCGTAAGTTACTGTAACGGCAATAAATTCAAATTTAAAAGGTGCACGACGCTGTTGCTCTTTTAAAGCATGAACAAGCGTTAAAGAATCTTTTCCGCCACTCAGGCCTACAAGGATCTTATCACCCTCTTCTATAAGTCCAAATTCTGCATTTGTCTTACCGAGTTTCGACATAATTTTTTTAGATAGTTTAATACCCATTATTTAACAATCTCGTCCAACATTGTCATAACAAATTCTGCAGATTCTATAGCACTTGTTTCTAAGAATTCATCAAATGAAAAACTCGCATCCATATCAGCGGCATCACTAATGGCACGAAGGATAAAAAATGGTACATTTAAAGCATTACATACAACTGCAACGCTTCCTCCTTCCATTTCTAAAGCATCTGCATTGAAAGTTTCACCAATCCAGTTTTTACGCTCTTCATTTGCCACAAACTGATCACCTGTTGCAATAATACCTTCGCGAACAATTTTACCTAAACTCTGAGCTACTGTTTTACTGATATTAATTAGTTCTTGATCCGCTTCAACATATACGGCACCTTCAGGAACATAGCCAAAAGGATGACCAAAAGCACTAATATCAAGGTCATGCTGTGAAAGCTTTGTAGCTACAACTAAATCACCAACTTTTAGTTCTGGATTTACCGCACCTGCCACCCCGCTAAAGAGTAGTTTTTCACACCCAAAGTGTTCAATCATGGTAGTTGCAGTTAAAGTAGAAAATACTTTCCCAATCTTAGAATAAGCTACCACTACATCAACACCTTTATAAGTTGCTTCATAATACTTATTTCCAGCATACTCAGTTGTCGTATAAGAACCTAGTTTTTCTAATATTGGAGCTACCTCTTCAGGCATTGCACCCATAATTGCTATTTTCATTTCATACCTCAAATGTTTCTATATTAATTTTAAATCTTGGAAGTTTTTCAACTATGTTTCCGTTGTCTACTATACAGCTTCCACCCCAAAAACCTAAACCGTCTTCAAATCCTACACGATTTACAAAGATTAGTTTTGCTTTTGCTTCTTTAGACAGCTCTTTAATAATTGTATACCATTTGTCTTCAATAATTAAACCATCATCGTTAAAACCTCTTGCCGGAGATGCTACAAGTGTAATAATAATATCTGGATTAAGTGCAATGATCTCTTTGTGTACATTTGCATGCCACACATCTTCACACACTAACATTGAAATTTTTTTCCCGTTCACTTCAAAAGCTTCAAATTTATCTCCACCTTCAAAATAACGTGCTTCTTCGAACATCCCATAGTTTGGCAGATGTACTTTTATATGTTTAGACAACAATTTTCCTTGACTAAAATACAAGGCACAGTTTCTAAAAAGACGATCCTCGTTCATAGCAGCACCTACTGCTATATCTATATCATGACTAAGTTCTTTTAAAACATCAAGTTCTTCCTCATGCCAAGCATCTTCATAGAGCTTATCCTGAAGCATATAACCACTTAGACTGAGTTCTGGAAAGACAATAAGATCGGATGTTTCTTTTACGCTTTTGATGATAGAGACAACATCTTCTAAGTTTGTTCTATTTAACTTAGGAGATGTTTGTGCGAGAGTTATTTTCATTTATGAGCAGATTTCCTCTTTAACCTTTTCTAATGAGGCCATATCTGAAATATTTAATGTTGTTAAGCCTTTACCGATTCTTCTGTTAAGACCTTTTAAAACAACACCGTTTCCAAATTCAATTGCTAGATCAACATCATTTTCAATTGCTTCAATTGATTGTTTATATTTTACAGGAGATGTAAGCTGCTCTTTTAGTAAAGCTATAGCATCAGCTTTTGAGCTATATGCATTAGTTGTTACATTTGAGATTACAGGTGCTTCAAAGTTATCAGCAACCATATTTTCCATTAAAGCACCTAATTTTGCTACAGCAGGCTCTAATAAGGCACAATGAGATGCTACAGACATATTTAAAACAAGTGCACGCTTAGCACCGGCATCTTTAAAAGTTTGCTCTAACGATACAAGATCAGGTTTTAAACCTGCAACAACAAGTTGACCATCTTGATTATAGTTCGCAGGCCAAACTTTTTTTCCTTCTGCTTGCGCATCTGCACAAATTTTTTCAACTGATGCATCATCTAGACCGACAATTGCCATCATACCTGCTTCGATCTCAGAACACGCTTCTTGCATGTATGCACCACGGTTATGCACTAACTCTACAGCATCAACATAATCAATAGCACCACTTGCACATAAAGCAGAAAATTCACCTAAAGAGTGACCTAAAAATAATTCTGCTTTTACATCAGGACAAACTTCTTTGAAAAGCTTATATGCAATCATCTGTACTAGAAGAATAGCCGGTTGTGTGTATGCTGTTTCATTTAGTTTTTCATTCTCTTCAAAAATAAGTGCTTTAAAATCAACACCTATTCTCTCACCGGCTTTTTCGAACATTTCACGAGCAAGTTCAGAGTTTTCATAAAAATCTTTCCCCATTCCTACTGCTTGTGAACCTTGTCCAGCAAAAATCATTGCTATTTTACTCATCATTTTCTCCTTGTAAATACTCTTTGTTTTCAGATATTTTTTTTCTTAATGTATTTCTATTGAGTCCTAATCTATCAGATAATTGTAATTGTGATTTAAAACGTGTTAAACCCGCTCTAATTAAAGGGACTTCATAAAGATATAAATAATTTCTGTAATCACTATTTGAACCTAGTTTGTCAAACAAATAGTTTTCTATGATATCCATAAGCTCTTTATCGTCAACATCTTGAAGCAGATAATTTATCATTACCTGTCGTCTTAAAGAATTAGCATTATCTGATAAATCCGGTTTAAAATTTTTTATATCAAATTTTTTATCACCACCAAATAACTTTACGGCATCTTTTATAAAAACTTCGATTAATTCCTTAACATCTTCATCTCTTGAAGATAACGGCGGAATATCAAATTTAACACTAAAAATATCATCAAGATGCTCATTACTGAACGCTTGCTGTGAAGTAGCAATGACTCTGACTTTATTTTCTTTAATAGCATCAATTAAAAGTTTTAAATTTGGAAAGTTATCTATGTTTGTAATAATTATTTCATCAGAACTTTCTAAACTTTGTAGAAGTTCTTCATGATGGGATCCATCAATAGTTGTTGCATTTGGTAAGATAAAAGAAGATAAAGTTCTTTTACCTACACCATTTTCACCCATAATCAGGGCATTAATAGTAAGCGATTTTAACAGTGTTGCTGTTTTAAAAGCTTGACTTGACGCTTCAGAAGCTGTTACAAAATTAGTGACATCCACAGCCGCTGCCGCCACCAGTTCCACAACATCCTGATTCTGCTGGTTTATTCTCTTCTGGAACACCAGTCATAGCTTCTTCAGCAGATGCATCTCTTACGTTGTTAATTGTTACTGTAAACATTAAACTTTTTCCAGCTAATGGGTGATTAAAGTCAATAATTACTGCTGCGTCTTTGATCTCTTTTACAATTACTTGTACAGTAGAACCGTCTTCACCTTGACCGTAAAGAGTCATACCCTCTTGTAAATCAATTCCAGCAAATTGCTCTTTTGGAACCTCTTGAGTAGCTTCAGGATTATATTCACCGTAAGCATCTGCAGGTTGTACTAAAACATCACCTTTTTCACCGATAGCCATATCTTTAATTCCATTTTCTAAACCTGGAATGATTTGACCTTTACCAAACATGAATACTAACGGTGCAGCGCCTACATTGCTATCTACTACTGTATCTCCGTCACGTACTTCGTATTCAATAGATACGATTTGATTTGTTTCAATTGCCATTATCTTACCTTTATAATTAATTTCGTGATTTTAACATAAAAACATTAATTCAAAAGCTTTTTTGCTTCTTTAGCCTCTTTTGAATTTGGATATTTTTGCATTATTGCCTTATAAAAAGACTGAGCATGAGCTTTATCTCCAGTTTTATCCATCGATATTGCCGTATGTAACATTAAATTTGGCATATACGATGCCTTTGAATACAACTCTGAAGATTTTTTAAAGTATGATATAGCTTTTCCATAATCATTACGTTTAAAATACATCTCCCCAATCATATAGTGCCCATATGCCGGTTTATAATTACGTTCTATTAGTTCACTATACTCTTCTATTGCTTTTGTATAGTATTTTTTATCAAAATTCTTTTTCGCACTGTTATAAATATCTGCACTTGATATCTTCTTAGATGCTTTAGTTTTTGTACTACCTGTTTTTAACTCTTTACTTACTAAAGATTTAAATTCGTTGATATCTGCCACTAAATCATTAAACTCTTTTTTTGAAACATAATTTTCATTTATTTGATCAACAAGTTTTGAAATCTCTAATGTTTGCGCTTGTAATGTTTGAATATTTTGCGAGTTTTGCTGCACTAATTCAGAGAGTCTTTTTTGATATTCGTTAGAACTGTTGCTGTCTGCTTGATCTTTATCTTGCAACTCTTTTAATGCAATTTTATTATTATGTGATTTTCTACTTAGTGCTTCAATAATATCCTGAAGACCATCAATTCTTTCTCTTAACGAGTCTAATTGAGAAGCATGTGTTTTTGTACTAAGATCTACTTTTCTGAGCTTTTGCTTAGTTTCTAAAATGGCTTTTTCGTCAGAAGTTAATCCGTATGGATTATCGCTTGAGAGATCTCCTGCACCGAACGCTGAGGGTTCGGCACTATAGAGAGAAAGAGATGTAGCAGCACTAAGTAAAACAGCTATTGTACTGCGTTTCATTTTTATCGAACTTATGGAAGAAGTTTAAAGTTTACTCTACGGTTTTTCGCCCAGCACTCTTTTGTTTTATCTGTACATACTGGGTTGCTTTCACCATAACTAACCATTGATACACGAGTTGGATCAATTCCTTCAGCAACTAATGCTTTTTTTACTGCCTCTGTACGTTTTAAACCTAAAGCGAAGTTGTACTCATCACTACCCCACTCATCACAGTTACCTTCTAGTTTTACACTATAATCTTTTGCACCGCTTTTACCAAGCTCAGCAGCAGCAACAATTTTTGTTTGTGCATCAGATGTAATATCAAACTTGTCAAAAGCAAAATAGATAGTTGGTAATTTACTTTCAACTTCGTACATACTCATACCAGATGCTTCACTAGAAACTACACTCTCTTCTGGAGCAACTGTTTCACTTGCCGGAGCTTCAACTTCTTGAGCTTGTTGGTTTGCAGAACCGTTTTGAGTATCAACTGCAGGCTCTTTAGAACTACATCCACTAAAAACTAAAAGTGCTACAGCAACGCTAGAAAGTACTAAACTTTTCATATCTTAAATCCTTCGAAAATATAATTTACAAACATTATACCAAAAAAACTTAAATTTACCAGTCCATCGACTGAACACGTCCATATCTTAGTGGAAAGAGATAATTTTTGTTATATTTTAATCTCATAATTCCAATTGAACTTTGATTTTTATAATTTTTAATAAAAATGATAGCATCTCCGTCTTTTGAAAACCTAGGAAATTCATTTACACCTGTTGCTGTTAGACGTCTTATAAAGTCTGTCTTAGTAGAAATCAAATGTAAATTGAAAGTATTCTCGCTAAAATTATTAGAGGTTTCACGAGCTTTATAAACTACATATTCTCCATGTGCAGTACATGCAGAATTGTTTTTTCCATAATATACTAACTGCTCAACTTCATTACTATCAAGTCTTTTAGAAAATACGTTTGGATATCCTAATCTTGATGAGATAAATACTATTTTATCTTTAGACATAAATTGTGCATTTACATCAATACCACTATAGGTTGTTACACGTTTTGTTTTTTTAGTTTTTACATTATATGTATAAATATCAGGTTGACCTTTAGGTGCCATTGTAAGTAATAAAGTATTTCCATCAGTACTCACATCAGAACAAACTAACATACCGTCTGAAGATATTAAACTTTCAATTTTTCCTGTAGTAATATTTACAAACTTTAGTGTTGGTTTTCCATCTAAAGATGTATAGTAAAATCCTTTTTGTCTATTATCTGCCCATTTAGGAAAAACATTAAAACCACCTTTTAAAATGACGTGTTGATAACGTAATGTATAATCTGAAATTACAATTTCACTTTGTTTAGGTCCTACAATACGAGAGAAAATAACTTTTCTTTTCATCCATTCAACTGAAGGCTCTCCCATAAACTCATTAATATCATATGCAATTGCATGTGAAACGAAAACATAAAGTTCTTGTTTACCTACTCTATAGCTTTTAGCAAATACCTCTTCTGTATTTTGTAAAAGCTTGATAGAAATTTGTAAAGCTCCATTATCATCTTCTTCCATTTTGTATCTAAGAATATAATTTACATCTTTATTTTCAACCAATACGTCTGTATCATTAAAGTTTGCTAGTCTGTGATGTCTGTCGACATTAAAAATAGATATAACATTTAAGTCTGCAACTAAAGATTTAAATACTTGTAATTTAAAAGTATCGTCATAATTAACCGATGCATCTTCTAATGCCAATGAGGGTAATGAATCAACTTTTTTGATAACATCTATTGTGGCATCACCAGCAAATAATATTATAGATGTTAGTAGGAATGCAAATAAAATTTTCAAAACTACTCCTTGTTTTCTGGAATTAAATTTATAATAGCTCTAAAAGAACGATTGTCAGGATTTTTTGGGAAAATAACACGAGCAAGCCTTGACTTAATCTTATCTGCTTCCTGATTTAACGCGTCACTAGATGAATAGTTTAAAACACGAAAATCTATCATTTTTCCAAGTGAATCAATTTCTATAACAATCTTGACAATACTTCCTTCAGAATTCATAGGCGGTATAAAGTTGTCATATACTATTGCTTGAATTTTAGCTAAATATTCATTAACTTCATCGGCACTTGAACTACTTTGTTTTTCTTGAGTACTATCAGACTTATCAATATTTTCAACTTTTTCTGTCAATGATTCAACATTGTTCTTCTCACTCTTTTTGACTCTTTTAGATATCTCTTGTATTCTTTTCGAGTTCACCTCTTTAGGCTTTGTAGTATGATCGATCTTCTGAGTCCACACATCGCTGAAAAGATCATTTACGTCAATATTATTTGAAACACTATTACTCTGAGTGACAGTCGGTGTAGTTTTAGAAGGTTTTGTTTTCTTAAGTTGTTTTGTAATTTCAGGAGTTGCAAGTGAAATGGCTACGTAATTCTCTTTTTTTAAACCGTATGTCTTCGTTGACGATACACTAAAGAGAATTGCGGCAAATAAAAATAAAAAAATAAAGAAAATAGTAAGTGATATTGCACCACTTATATAGAAGTATTTATCATCTCTAACCATTTGTAGCTAAAGAGACCTCAGTAAATCCAGCTTGCTTCACAGCAGCTAAAATTGACATTACTATGCCGTAGTCCAAACTTTCATCTGCACTGATTAGTACAGTTGCTTTTTTATCTAATTTATTTGCATAGAGATAAAAATTATCACGAAACCCATTTAACAAAAAATTGTCTTTATTTACTTGAATATTTTTTTCTTTGTCGATCGTAATATGAACCGGTGGAATTTTAGAAATTTGTTGTGTAGTAGAGCCTTGAGGAAGTTTAATGTTTTCCTCAAAAACTATGTTGGGAGCAATTACCATTAAAATTGCTAAAAGTACAAGCATTACATCCACTAACGGAGTAATATTAAGCTCAGGCTTTTCATCCCAGTTGTATAGCATATTTATACCTTACGAGCTAGTAAAGCATCACTTTGCATCTGAATATGACTAATCACATCATACGATAATCTTTTTAAAATCTGATGATATGTATAGGCAAATATTGCTACAAAGATACCACCTGCAGTAGCTATAAGTGCATCAGACACACCTGTAGAAATTACAGACATACTACCGCTTGCTTGTCCAATGTGTGTAAAGGTATCAAGAATTGAAACAACAGTACCAAAAAGTCCTATAAAAGGTGTTGTTGAAGCAAATACAGACAATATAGACAGTCCCTTAGTTGCTTCTTTTGTAGATGCAAGTTGTCCTAGTTGTAAAACTTCTTTTGAAATAAAATTACTTGATTTTACAAAGTTATTTAAAAAAGAGTTCTCATTTACTTTTGTGGCACCAAGCAAAAGTGCTTCTAAAGATGCACTTTCGTTTTTTAGCCACGTATTAAGAGAAAAATAGCGGTAGAAAAACACCCAATTTAAAACTATAAAATATACTGCTAGTAAAATCAGTACACCTATAGTCACCGGGTGAGATTTTAAATAAAAATCTATTATATTGTTAATCATTCTGTTATATTAACTTTTGAGCAGCTGTTTCAATTTTTGCTGATACAGCAGCAATTGCGCCATTTGAATCTGCTATTTCGCTGATAAGTTTTTTCGCAGCGTCAATAGCATCAGCAATTTCTGACTCATTTTCACCACGAATCGCAGCAGCACCTTCTACAAGTACTACAACTTTTTCTTCATCAACATGAGCAACACCCCAGTTAATAACAATAGATTCGACTGATTTATCCTCTTTTTCAACGTCAACTACACCAGCTTCTAACAAAGTAGTTAAAGCAGCATGGCCAGCTAGTACGCCGAATTCTCCCTCTTCACCAGGAAGAACTACGCTAACAGCGTTACCATTATAGATTTCACCGTTAGGCGTTAGGATTTCAAGTTTAAACTTATCCATTACAGTCCTTTATTTAAACAAAAATTATTTGTTTTTTTCGTATTTCGCGATAGCTTCGTCCATACCACCTACCATGTAGAATGAATTTTCTGGCATATGGTCGTAGTCACCGTTTAAGATTCCTTTGAAACCTTTGATTGTATCTTCAAGAGAAACATATTTACCAGGAGCACCTGTAAATACTTCTGCAACGAAGAATGGTTGAGATAGGAATTTCTCAATTTTACGAGCTCTTTCAACTGTAGCTTTGTCATCTTCAGAAAGTTCATCCATACCAAGAATAGCGATAATATCTTGAAGATCTTTATATTTTTGTAGTGTTTGTTGTACACCACGAGCTACGTTATAGTGTTCTTCACCTAAAATTTGTGGATCAAGTAATCTTGAAGTTGAATCTAATGGATCAACTGCAGGATAGATACCTTTTTCAGCAATTTTACGGTTAAGTACTGTTGTTGCATCTAAGTGAGCGAAAACTGAAGCCGGAGCCGGGTCAGTTAAGTCATCCGCAGGTACGTAAACCGCTTGAACAGATGTAATAGAACCATTTTTAGTTGATGTAATACGATCTTGTAATGCACCCATTTCACGGCTAAGAGTTGGTTGGTAACCAACAGCTGATGGGATACGACCAAGAAGTGCAGACATCTCAGAACCTGATTGAGCAAAACGGAAGATGTTATCGATAAACATAAGAACATCTAGTTTTTTCTCATCACGGAAGTACTCAGCCATAGTAAGACCAGTAAGAGCGATACGGTTACGTGCACCTGGTGGTTCACTCATTTGACCGTAGCACAGTGCAACTTTGTCAAGTACGTTCGATTCTTTCATTTCGTAGTAAAGGTCATTACCTTCACGTGTTCTCTCACCAACACCAGCGAATACTGATAAACCTTCGTGACCGTGAGCAACGTTGTGGATAAGTTCCATGATGATAACTGTTTTACCAACACCAGCACCACCGAATAGACCAACTTTACCACCTTTTGCATATGGAGCAAGTAAGTCAACAACTTTGATACCTGTTTCAAACATTTCAGTAGTAGTTGATTGGTCAACTAATGGTGGTGGAGCACGGTGAATTGACCACTCTGGAGCACCTTCAACTTGCTCACCGCCGTCAATAGTTTCACCTACAACGTTAAAGATACGTCCAAGAACTTTTTCACCAACTGGTACTTTAATAGGAGCACCAGTAGCTTTAGCGTCCATACCACGTACAAGACCTTCAGACATATCCATAGCAATAGTTCTAACACGACCATCACCTAAGTGAGCAGCAACTTCTAACACTAGTCTGTGTTCACTACCCTCAACACTAACGTTAACTTCAATAGCTTCGTTTATTACCGGAAGATAACCATCAAAATCAACATCAACAACAGGACCCATTACCTGGCTAATTTTTCCAATCATATTTTTCTCCATTATTTCATACTCTCTACACCACTGATGATTTCAATCAGTTCTGTAGTAATAGCAGCTTGACGTGCTTTATTAAATTCAACATTTAAGCTTTTAACCATCTCTTTAGCATTGTTCGTTGCCGTATCCATTGCTTGCATACGTGCTGAATGCTCAGCAGCAACAGAATCAATTAAAGAGTAGTACATGTTATAACTTACATATCTTGAAACTAAAGAGTTAAGCATTTTTTCTTCTTCAAATGCTTCAACTTCAATAGTAGAATGTTTTTGAACTTCTTCACACTCAAATTCATCAGTACATACAGGTAAAACTTGTTTTACTTTTAATTCTTGAGTAATCATGTTTTTATACCCGTTGTAAACGATATGTAAAGCATCAATTTTACCCTCTTGGAAATCTGTAATTGAAGCTTCAATGAACTTATCAGATCTCTCTTTATCAGGTTTTGAACTTAAATCTACAACTGTATCAAACATTTCAACTTCATTGTAGTTAAAATATTCAACACCTTTTTTACCGATTCCACGTAAACGCACTTTAACATTTTGTTCTTTGTAATCACGAAGAAGTTTATTTACAGCTTTAATAGTTTGAATATTAAAACCACCACATAAACCTTTATCCGCAGTTACAAATACAATGTCAACCATTTTCGGGTTTTCAATTGTTTCAAAGAAACGATTGTCTAACCCTCCAACTTTACTACAACTAATGCGCCCAGCAATTTCGGCAATAACCTGATTCATTTTCTCTGCATAAAGACGTGAGCGTTTTGCAAGCTCTTCTGCACGGCGAAGTTTAGCAGTTGAAACCAACTTCATCGCACGAGTTGTCTTTTGAGTGCTTGAAACACTCTTAATTTTTCTTTGAATATCTTTCAAGTTTGCCATGAAGTATCCCTTACGACGCTATAAAGCTAGCTTTGAACTCTTCAAGTGCTTTTTTAAGTAATGCTTCAGTCTCATCATCAATTTTCTTAGAGCTACTGATGTTCTCTAAAATTTGTGGATAAGATGCTTCGATAAACGGATACATTTCAGCTTCAAAACGAGTTACGTTTGATGCATCCATATCATCTAAGAAACCTTCGTTACCTGCAAAAATAATTGCAGCTTGTTTCTCAGCAGATAGTGGAGAATATGGTGGTTGTTTAAGAACTTCTACCATTCTTTGTCCACGCTCTAATTGTTTACGAGAAACTTCGTCAAGATCAGATGCAAATTGAGCAAATGCTTGAAGTTCACGGTATTGAGCAAGGTCAAGTCTTAATGTACCAGCAACTTGTTTAGTAGCTTTGATTTGCGCAGCACCACCAACACGAGAAACTGAAAGACCAACGTTAATCGCAGGACGTACACCAGAGTTGAAAAGGTCAGTTTCTAAGAAGATTTGACCATCTGTAATTGAGATAACGTTTGTTGGAATATACGCAGCAACGTCACCAGCTTGAGTTTCAATAATTGGTAAAGCAGTTAAAGAACCTGCACCCTCTTCGTCAGAAAGTTTTGCAGCACGCTCAAGTAAACGAGAGTGAACATAGAAAACATCACCTGGATATGCTTCACGACCTGGAGGACGACGAAGGATAAGAGACATTTCACGGTAAGCTACCGCATGCTTAGATAAATCATCATATACGATTAGACCATGTCTAGCGTTATCACGGAAGTATTCACCCATTGTAACACCAGTATATGGAGCTAAGAATTGAAGTGCAGCAGCTTCAGCAGCAGTTGCAGATACGATGATAGTGTATTCCATTGCACCGTGTTCTTCTAAACGACGAACAATTTGAGCAACAGTTGATTCTTTTTGACCTACAGCTACGTATACACAAACAACACCGTTACCTTTTTGGTTGATAATTGTATCTAATGCGATAGTAGTTTTACCTGTTTGTCTGTCACCGATGATAAGCTCACGTTGACCACGACCGATTGGAACTAGTGCATCAATTGATTTAATACCAGTTGCCATTGGCTCATGAACAGATTTACGTTCCATAATTCCAGGAGCTTTTTCTTCAACGAAACGAGTTTCAGTTGCTTCGATTGGACCTTTACCGTCAATTGGCTCACCAAGAGCATTAACAACACGACCAAGAAGAGCATCACCTACTGGAACACGAAGAAGTTTTCCAAGACGTTTTGCACTCATACCTTCACGAAGATTTTCACCAGAACCAAGGATAACAACACCTACACTTGCTTCTTCAAGGTTCATTACTAAACCTCTTGTTCCGTCTTCGAATTCAACCATTTCACCTGCCATAACATTGCTTAGTCCGTAAACTTTAGCAACACCGTCAGCATATGAAACAACTTTACCAGTTTCATTAATATCAACACTTAATTCAAAGTTATCGATACGTTCTTTAATAATTGAGCTGATCTCATCAGCTTGGATTTTTGCTACCACTCTTTTTCTCCTCTCTTGAAGTTAAATTGCTTTAATAATATGTTGAATAATTTGATTATCGATTCTATCTTTAGAAAAGTTAATCTCAATACCAAGTCCTTCTACTGTCACTTTAATTCCGTTAAAATCATTTTTAACAAAGTTTAAAGAGATTGTAGAATCAAACTTTTTACTAAGTCCGCTACTTAGATCACTAATCACTTTTGAATCTAAATCACTGTCACTATAAACAGTACCTTCAAAAGTTTTCGTTGAGTTTGCTATATCTTTTTTCAGTTCAGCTGAAATTGCTGGAATAATTTGAATTCTTTTATTTTGAACTAAAAGTTTTACAAAATTATTAAGTTTCTCAGAATTAGCTGGTTTAACTGCCTCTAATAAAATGTTAGATTTGTCTTCTGAAGTTACATTTGGATTTGTAACTACATTAACAAACTTCTCATCTTTAAAAGAATCAGATAAAACAGAAAAAACATCACTCATTGCTTCCATTGATGCTACATCACTTCCCTCTACTAGGGCTTTAACATATCTTTTTGCTACCAATTCTTCCATACTACTATGCCACCTTCTTTAAAATAACGTTAGCCATAGCTTGTCTATCGAAAACTTCAGAACTTTGATTTAATGTTTCAGAAATAACTTCATCAACCACTTCAATAACCATATTTCTAGTTTCAAAATCTTTCTTGCTTTCATGTTGTTTAGCAATAATTTCAAGATCAGAATCACATTGAGCCATGATATTGTCATTTAAAATCTTGTTCTCTTTTTTAGATGCAATAGCTAATTCTTCAGCAAACTTTTCAGCTTCTGAGATTTTAGCCAATGCTTCTTTTTTGAGTTCAACAGATTCTTTAAGTTTTTCTTGAACCTTATTTAATTCATCCGCGATTTCATTACTTCTTGAGGCGAAGTAATTTTTTACCGGTTCAGCCACAAGGTACCAAATAAGCCCTGCAAATAATAAGAAGTTAACAGTTCTTTGAATGATATCTGTATCACCATGCCCTGCTTCAGATGCAAATGCGTAAGTTGATACCATTAGTAATAACACTAAAATTTTCTTCACATTACATCCTTATATTTGACTTATTTTAGCCTTAACAGCTTCTTTAAACATCGGAACTTGAGCCATAAGCTCTTTTGTCAACTCTTCTTGAGATTTCGCAAGTGATTGCTTAAACTCAACATAATCTACTGCAAGTTCAGCACGCTTTGCTTCCAACTTGTTCTCTGCTAACTCTTTAGCATCTGCGATAACTTTTTCTCTTAGGGCCGAAGCTTCTAGTTTAGCATTCATAACAATTGATTCAGCTTTAGCTTTTAACTCAGCGATTTCAGTATCGTTCGAACCTACTTTTTCTAGGTCTTTCTTGATATCTTCATCACGTTTGTTCATAAAACTAAACAATGGATTATAAAGCCAACTATTAAGAACGGCTATAAGTGAAACAAATACAACAAATGTAGCCAAAAGTAACATTGGATTTATATCTAACATAGCACCTCCTAAAAGTTGCGTGATTGTACTATATTTAAATTGAAAGGATAGTTAAATTAAGAAGAAAAATTTAATAATTTTGCAAATTTTACACTAAGTGTGACAAAAATTCACGTATTTCTTCTTCTGATGAGAATTCTAAGGTGAGTTTATTTCCAGAAGTTTTACAATTGATGCCAAATTCATCAATTTTTCCTTTTAAATCTGAAAAATCATATAAAAATTGTTCATTTTTTAATTTTGGAGCATTTTCAACCTGTTTTCTACTCTTTATTTCGGCTTCAAGTTCACGAACGCTTAATTTTTGACCAATTATAGAATTAACCATACGCTCTTGATCTTTTTCATCTAAACCGACTAAAATTTTTGCATGTCCAGCTGAAATAGTTTTTTCCACTAATGCTTTGAGAGTTTTTTTAGAAAGTTGTAGCAATCTTAAAGTATTTGTAATATGTGCCCTACTTTTATGTATCATGGCAGAGAGCTCTTCGTGTGTTAAATCATGTAGTTTAATTAGTTCACCATAAGATTCAGCCAACTCAACCGCGTTTAACTCTTCACGTTGAATATTTTCGATAAGTGCAAATTTACGCATTTTTTGTTCATCGGAATTTAATACGATTGCTTTTATCTCTTTTAGTTTTGCAAGTTTAGAAGCACGAAAACGTCTCTCGCCTGCGATTAGAACATATCCGTCTATATCTTCTTTTACAACTATTGGCTGAATCAGACCGTCATTTTTAATAGAATCTGCTAATTCTTGTAATGCTTCTTCGTCAAAATGTTTTCTTGGTTGAAAGGGATTAGGACGAATATCTTTAATAGATATTTCTAAGATGACATCTCTATGCGTACCTTCGTTTTCATACGCTTCATCTATTTCTCCTAAAAGAGCATCTAATCCACGACCAAGCTTTTGACTTTTCACTACTTCAGTTCCCCTCTTCTATTCTATAATAGCTTGTGCTAAGTTTTGATATGCAATTGATCCGATTGATTTTACATCATATAATATAGCAGGCTTACCGAATGATGGAGACTCAGCTAATTTAACATTTCTTGGTACTACTATATATTTACTATCTTTATCTGTAAAAAGTTTTCCTCTAAAATGTTGTTTAAGATCTGCAAATACCTGTTTAGAAAGATTATTTTGCGATGAGTACATTGTCGGTACAAAACCTTTGATACTCAACTTAGGGTTAATCGATTTTCTTACTAGTTTAATAGTGTTTAATAACTGTGCTAAACCTTCTAATGCAAAGAACTCACATTGAATAGGAATAATGACAGAATTCGATGCTGAAAGAGCATTGATTGTCATTGGACCAAGAGCCGGTGGAGAATCAATGATTATATAATCATAATCTTTTCTTACATGTGCGATAGCTTTTTTAAGTACAAGCTCACGTCCTCTTGCCTTATCTGCATCGTAATATTCTTTTTCAATACCTACAAGACCAATATTCGATGGAGCAAGATGCAATGTAGGAAGATCAGATTTTAAAATAATGTCTTTAAGTTTTTTCGCACCAATAAGAACATGGTAAATATTAAATTCATAATCATTTCTATGAAAACCAAGTGAAGTTGTTGCATTTGCCTGTGGATCAGAATCGATTAACAATACTTTTTTTTCGGCAACGGCGAGTGAGGCAGCTAGATTTACTGCTGTCGTAGTCTTACCAACACCACCTTTTTGATTCGCGATTACTATAACTTCACTCATCTTAAACTGTATATCCTCTCACCATTGATATTTAAACTACCATCTTCTTCAAGTACTGCATTGCTTAAAGAAATTTTGTTATTTTTTATATGTGTAAAAAACTTTTGATTGTTATGAAATTCTAACTTATATTTTCTAAAAACTTTCTTCCATGAGATTTTTTTTTCAACTTTTTTGAAAAAATATTCTAATAACTTTTTTTTATCCAGTGCTATATCTATAGTAGCAAAGCCTTCAGGTGCTTTTATAAGATTAATACCTACGCCGCATATAATATTTTGCTTTGAAACATTTGTAATCATACCGCCGATTTTATATTCATCTATATAAAAATCGTTTGGCCATTTTAAAAAAAGTTTTGAACCCATCTCTGCTAACGTCTCTTTTAACAGATACGCGAAGTATATAGAAGCCGATTCCACTTTAAGATCGTCTGGAAGATCTGACACAGGAAGGACAAATGAAAGAAACAAGTTTCCTTCATATCCTGTCCATGAATTATTCCTGCTTCCTATACCATTTGTTTGAAGTTCTGCCGATACGGCAAAAGGTGGTGTAACTGTTGCGTTTTTTAGTTCTGCTTTTAAATAGGTCTGTGTTGATTCAACTTCATCAAGATAAAGTATCTGCAACACCTATCCTTTTTCCGTTAATATAGCCTATTACATTCATCTCTTTTTTTGATTCAGGCTGTACATTGAAAATTTCTAATCTTCCTTGAGAACATCCGACAATAATACTCTCTTTTTTAACTTCAAGTATTTTCCCTGCATCGTTATTTGAACTATTGTCTATTAAAGCTATTTTTTTCAGTTTTAAACCGCTCTCTAAATAGATTCCCGGCCATGGAGTAAAAGCACGGTATTTATTATAAAGCTCTTCGGCCTTATCAAAACTTACTTTTCCTTCGGCTTTTGTAATCTTTGTACAATGTGTAGCTTTTGATTCATCCTGTTTAACAGGTGTATACTCTTTATAATTTTTCAGTACATCCACAGTCAGCTCAGATGCTACAACAGTAAGTCTGTCAAAAAGAGTAGCTACCATCTCATCATCAGGTACATTAATCTCAGAAATTTTTATAATATCTCCGGTATCTAAGCCTTCATCCATAAGCATTGCAGTTACGCCTGTTTTACTATCGCCATTTAGAAGTGTTTGTTGGATCGGACTTGCACCTCTATACTGAGGTAAGATCGAAGCATGCAGGTTAATACACGGAGCATGTTCTAAAATCTCTCTTGGCAAGATTTGTCCGTATGCAGCAACAATAATATAGTCACATGAAATTTTTAAAAGTTCTTCAATAGTTTCTTGGTCACGTAATCTATTTGGCTGATACACTTCTATATTGTAATCTTGTGCCGTTACTTTTACAGGAGGCGGTGTCAAAACTTTTTTTCTGCCAACCGGCTTATCAGGCTGAGTATAAACTGCTACAACATTAATATCAGAGTCATTAATCAGTTGTTTTAAAATCTCATCTGCATAAGAAGGTGTCCCCATAAAAATAACATCCACTACACATCCTTTGTAAATAATGTACCACCGATGTGATGTTTCTCTAAACAAAAACTTCTCACATCACCAAGGTCAAATCCGCTTGCTAAAAACATTTGAAGATCATTCTCCAATAGATAAGAAGCGGCTTTTAGTTTTGTAACAATACCGCCTGTCGCAAAAAGGTTATTTGGCGTTACATCTTTTTGCAACTCTTCTGCTGCTATTTCATGAACTACTTTCAATCTTTGTGCATCATCATTTTTTCTTGGGTCTTTGTCATAATATGCATCAATATCAGAAAGGATAATCAACATATCAGAGCAGGTATGTTTTGCCATGTAGGCAGAGAGCTGATCATTATCCCCTACTACAAGTTCTTCCACTGCAGTTGCATCATTTTCATTTACGATTGGAATAACTCCGTTTGCAAGTAGAGTATCAACAGTATTTTTAATTCTTTGAATTTCATCTTCGCGGTCCAAGTTTGCTGCGGTAACTAGTACCTGTGCTGTAATAATGTCATACTTTTCAAATTTATTTGCATATTTTTGCATTAAAACAGGTTGACCGATTGCTGCAAGTGCTTGCTTATTCGCTACTATAGAACGATCTAGTTGCAATTTTGTATACCCACCTGCAACTGCACCAGAAGAAACTAAAATAACTTCATTCTCTTTTTTTAGTTCTGCCAAAAATGCAACAAGAGCACGCATTCTGTCTAATGCAATTGCTCCGTCTTGTGTTAAAACTGCACTACCAACTTTAACTACGATTCTTTTCATTTAATTACTTTTTCCTGTCACTTTGAACTAAATTAAACAGGGCATACTTCAGCCCTTCAATATTTTTATGTGTAGCAGATGAAATCGGTAAAATGAAATACGGTTTAGAACTATCGTATCCTAATGTTTCATCAACGTCTTCTTGAATATAATACGGTAAGTTTTGATCAAAGTCAAAATCAGATTTGTTACTTGGAGTAAGTCCCATCATTTCAATAAAACCACTTACAAGTTCATTAATATCCTCAGGATTAATGATATCAACACGAGTAAGTGCAATCGCAAATTTTGAAGTTCCAAGTTTCTCAGAAAACTGTGCCACTTCGTCTTGAAGAACTTCTATTTGTTCTTTTAGATCACGGTATGAAGCAAGGTCGATCATAAATAAAAGTGTTTTAGTTCTTTCAATGTGACGAAGAAACTGAATTCCTAAACCTTTACCTTCATGTGCTCCACCGATAATCCCTGGAATATCTGCCATAATAAATGACTCATAATCTCCGATATTTACCTGTCCAAGTTTTGGTGTAAGCGTTGTAAATTCATAGTTTGCAATCTCTGGACGAGCATTTGAGACTGTAGAAATTAAAGTTGACTTTCCAACGTTTGGAAAACCTACAAGACCTACATCGGCAATAAGTTTTAACTCTAACTTGATATTTCTTGTTTCACCTTTTTGTCCAGGTTGCGCATATGTCGGTCTTTGGTTTGTAGGTGATTTAAAGTGAGTATTACCAAGTCCACCTTTTCCACCTTCTAAAAATTTTGCTTCTTGACCGTCTTCTACCATATCAAGTAGGATCTCACCACTTTCCATATCTATGATCTGAGTCCCCGGTGGTACAATAATAATTTTCTTCGCACCAGATTTTCCAGTCATGTTTGAACCTTCACCCGGACGACCGCTATCTGCTTTTATATGCATCTTTCTTTGAAAATGTGAAAGTGTATGAGTATTGTTGTCACACTTGAACCAGATGTCTCCACCTTTTCCACCATCACCACCGTTTGGTCCACCGTTAAGTACAAACTTTTCACGACGAAAAGCTACACAACCTGCACCACCCTTTCCTGATGAAACTGTTAATTCGACACTATCTGTAAACAAGTGTTCTCCTTTGAATATTTATGATGAGATTTTACCATAGAAAAATACTTAACAATATACTACTTCTCTATAAAAAGTAAATTGTTAAACATTTGATTTTGGATTTTTAGGTTTTTGAAGTTTTAATAAAATGTTCGGGGAAGACCCCAAACACTTGTAGAATTATGCAGCAGGAATGATAGAAACTTGTTTACGTTTCTTATCTTTTCTTTCAAAAGAAACAACACCGTCAACTAAAGCGTAGATAGTGTGGTCTTTACCCATACCTACATTTTTACCAGGGTGAACTTTTGTTCCTCTTTGACGGATAATGATGTTACCAGCAACAACAGCTTCTCCACCATATTTTTTTACACCAAGTCTACGACCAGCTGAATCACGGTTATTCTGTGTACTACCTTGACCTTTCTTATGAGCCATCTTATTTCTCCTGTTTTAGATTAAAGCTTATGCAGCTATTTTCGTGATACGAACACGAGTGTGATCTCTTCTGAAACCACGTTTTACTTTACTGTCTTTACGACGACGTTTTTTGAAGATAACAACTTTCTTGTCACGACCTTCACTAATTACTTCAGCAGTTACAACAGCACCGTCTACGTATGGAGCTCCAACTTTAAGCTCACCAGCGTTTACTGCTAGAACTTCTTTGATTTCGATAGTAGCTTCTGGCTCAAGAGACATTTTATCTAATTCTAGAACGTCACCCTCTTGAACTTTATATTGCTTACCACCATTTTTAATAATTGCGTACATCTATGGTCCTTAAATTATATATATGTATTTCTACAAAAAGTGCGGAATTATACCGAACTAAGCTTTAAGTTTTGTTTAATCAAAACAGAAATTTATACTAATTTAGCTCAAGTTGCATTAAATACATCTCTTCACCATCTATTACTTCAACATTTATACTGCCGCAATTATCACATTTATATTCTAGTTCTTCTAGAACTTTTTCTGTTTTACATTCGTTACATACTATTATAACTTTTTGAATATTTATAACAAACTCTGCATTTTCACAAACACTTTTTTCCTTAAAAGTATCAAATGCTGTTTGCAGCAAATCAGGCTCTACTCCACTCATCACACCGATTTTTACAACAACCTTTGAAACAGAACTGGCATTGTTCTCTGCAGCGTGTTCTTCACAACTGTTTAAAAGTGACTGTACAATACTGTACTCATGCATTAGCAGATCCTCGGAAGCAACTCACCCGTAGGAGTTTCTAAAAAACGTTTTGTTCCCCAAGAACTATGCAGTATTACCTTTTTAGGTTTTTCCTGTGTTACTTTTGCAATGATTTGCGCATTTGGATGAAATTTGCGTAAAACATCTAAAGCTGTTTGTGTATCTTTCTCTTTTACCGCTAATACAAAAGTCCCCTCATTTGCCAGAGCTATCGCTTCAAATCCAAGCATCTCACAAATACCTTGCACATATTGATTTACAGGGATTTTTTCTTCTTCAACCTCTATACATACATCTGATTGTTTTGCCCATTCGTTTAAAACTGCAGCTAATCCTCCACGGGTTGCATCACGCATTGCTGTTATTTGTATACCGTTAGTTATTAAAGCTTCTACGGTTGAAAACAAACTTTCACAATCACTTTGTAATTCCGTTTCGAGTTCTATCCCCTCACGGGCTGCAAAAATAGCGGCACCGTGGGCACCAATATCACGACTCACTAAAATCAAATCATCTTCACTTATGTTATTTGAGCTGATCCCTTCTTGCAGTACTTCCCCTATACCAGTCGTGTTGATAAATATTTTATCTACACTCCCCTTTTGCACCACTTTCGTATCGCCGCTGACAACTACAGCACCGTTTTTTGCAAGTTCGCTTTTCATACTCTCAACAATGCTTTTAAGTTGATTAAGCTCAAAGCCCTCTTCCATGATAACACTGCAAGTAAGGTATTTAGGTTTTGCACCCATCATAGCTAGATCGTTACATGTACCGCAAACCGCAAGCTTTCCAATGTCTCCACCATTAAAAAATAATGGCGATACAGTAAAACTGTCCGTACTCATAGCCAGTTTTCCCGATTCTATAACAGCGGCATCTTCACTTTTTGCAAGTATCTCATTTTCAAATGCTCTATAAAATACGTTAGAGATAAGTTCGTTATTTTCTTCTCCGCCGTTACCTTGTGCTAGAGTTATTGTATTTGTCATTAAAAATTTTCCTACTTTATATTCTATAAAAGGTTACCATATTTATAATAAGCGGCACATGCACCTTCACTGCTTACCATACAACTGCCGATCGGAGTATTTGGTTTACAGGCAGTTCCAAAGATGCTGCACTCCGGTGGAGTCGCTTTTCCTTTTAATATCTCTCCACACTTACAAAGTTTGTGATCATCTATCTCCTCTTTAGGGAGTATTGCATCGTATATCACCTCTGCATTGTATTTATCGTATTCTTTTTTCAGTTTCAAGCCACCCTCGGGAATATCTCCAAGTCCTCGAAAACGAAAATGTGGTGCTTTTTCAAAATACTTTGCGATCAACTTTTGTGCATTTAGATTTCCATCATATGTAACGGCACGTTTATATTGTACTTCAAGCTCACAGCGAGACTCTACAAACTGTTTTACTACCATACTGATAGATTCCATTACATCAACAGGCTCGAATCCACTCACAACAACAGGCTTGCCCCATTTTTTAGGAAACTCTTCATAAATTTTACTACCGCTGATTACGCTTACGTGTGAGGGTCCCAAAAAGGCATCTATATTACACTCATCATCACTAAGCAGTACACGCATCGGTTCGGGAACGGTAACATGATTTATATGAACCAAAATATTATGTATATCTTGTTTTATAACTTGCTCAAGCAGTGCCGCTGTCATCGGTGTCGTTGTTTCAAATCCTATGGCAAAAAAGATAATTCTCTTTGTTGGATTTTCTTTTGAAATTTTTAGACACTCCATAGGTGAGTACACAAAACGTACATCGGCACCTTTTGCACGAGCATCTTGTAGGCTCCCGTTACTTCCTGGTACTTTGATCATATCTCCAAGCGTCACGAGGATCACATCTTTTTGCATAGCTAATGCATAAGCATGGTCTACTCTCTCTTTAGGCATGACACATACGGGACATCCGGGCCCGTGAATAAATTTTATGTTGGGTGGTAAAAGTTGTAGTATTCCATACTTCATAATAGTATGGGTATGACCGCCGCACACCTCCATAATGTTTATGGGACGGGGCAGTTTTTTTGCATCTTGTGCTATGAGTTTTGCATAAGCTTTGATAGTTTTTGCATCACGGAAATCATTATAAAGATTTTTTAATTCTAAACCCATCAGCTTCCTTCACATCTATCAGCCTCTAATATGGCGTTTTGCCTCTCCTCCTCATCCATAGCTGTAAGTATCTCTTTATAAGTCTCCAAGGAAGCAAGTGCGTCTTCTTCATCTATTTTATTCATAATAAAACCTATATGAATCAGTACATAATCACCAATCGCTACATCACCTTCAGCCATCAGATCCAAACTTGCTTCACGTTGAACACCCATAGTATCTACGGTTGCAATATTTGTTTGTTCATCAATCTGAACGACTTTAGACGGAATAGAAAGACACATTAACGCATCTCCATTTTAAACTTTATCCAAGAAGCCACTTTTTTCAAGCTCTCTTCATCTTTTGTGCTCACTTCTAAAATATCTACATTTGGTTTGAGCTTTCGAGCCATCTCTTTCTCTTTTTCAATATTGTAATCAAAATAAGGCAAAAGATCTGTTTTCGTGAAAAGGATTAAATCTGCTTGACGAAACATCACAGGATATTTTGCGATCTTGTCTTCCCCTTCAGGTACAGATACAAGTACAATATTTAAATGTGTACCTACATCATAACTTGCAGGACAAACCAGATTTCCAACATTCTCGACAAAACAAACATCAACAGCATCTAAATCTATATGATGTAATGCCTTATGCACCATAAATGCATCTAAATGACATGCCGAACCTGTCTGTATTTGATGTGCCGTTATCCCTTTGCTTTGTAATCTTTCAGCATCACGGCTTGTTTCAAGATCACCCTCAACTACACTGAACTTAAAATCAGCTACGTCTGCAAGATGTTCTAGTAAAGTGGTTTTTCCACTTCCCGGACTACTCATGAGATTTATTCCGAGCACCTTATGAGAGTTTAAATGCTCTCTGTTGTGTGCTGCTTCATGATCGTTTTTATCAAGTATCTTTGAGATTACCGAGATTGTTTTTGGGTCATTGAGTTGAGGATTATCGTGAATATGTGCATGCGCTTTTTGATGTTCTTCACTACTTCCGTGATGATGATGACCATGGTCATGATGATGATGTCCATGATCGTGATGGTGATGTTCATGAGTATGTTCATGAACATCAGTTGTTATACTACAGCCGCAATCTTGACACATATTTATGCTAACTGTGTTTGTTTTTTCATCGCAGTTTTAGCATATGCATATGCTAGAGCAATACCGCTGATGTGTAAAAGAAGTGTCGAAGTAGAAAAACCTGCCATATATGCTAAAAAGCTTCCGCTTTGGAACTCTGCACCATGAGCAAATCCATGAAACATTCCGAAAAACGCAATAATTGCAACGATTGCACCCATAGAGATCTTTTTAGCAAAACCGATAAGTGCGAAAACAACTGCTATAGAGAGTAAAATCCCCTCTTCAGTATATGCGAATTCAACACCTGCAAAACCTAAAGTAGCAGCTACAACCATCGCTCCCATAAAAGCAACTAAAAGTACAGCACCTTTTCTAGCCGATGCATATGCAAGCATACCTACACCAACCATTGCCAAGATATGATCAAGCCCACTAATCGGGTGTAAAAAACCACTGCTAAAACCACCACTCTCTAGAGTTGTTGTGTGTCCAAATGCCATAGCTGAAAGAGCCATCAATGCCAATAAGATTTTCATAATGCGTTTCCTTAAAGATGAACTTCTACTCAAAAAATGAATAGTTATTCATTATTCTATATTTTTAAAGTAAAAAGAAAATTAATTTTGCTCTTTTTTGATTATTTTTGTTTATCAAAATAATAATATGCCTGCCCCAGAGCAATTCCCCCGTCATTGATGGGAGTTGTTTGCTGAAAAAAGTATTTTACTCCTGCTTTTTTCAACTTTGATGTTACCAGTTCTAAAAGTGTTCTATTTTGAAAAACCCCACCGCTTAAAATCACTTCCATATGCTCTTGCAAAGCTATTGTAACAATTATATCAGCTAATGTATTAATGAAAAGCGTTGGAAACTTTTTTATCTCTGCATCTTGATCGGATATGTACTTGAAAAAATCTATCTCGATCACACCGTTTTGAAGACTATATTCTAATACTTCTGTTAAATTAACATCATAAATACTCTCACATAAAAGCCCACTTTCACCCTCATAACTTATTTGCTGAGCCAAACCTGCAAATGATGCAACTAAATCAAAAAGACGTCCAACAGAAGAGCTTAGAGGAGCATTGAGATTTTTTTCATAACTTTGGCATAACATCTTTAACTCGGTTGTTGAAAAACTTTTCACACATTCAAGATTAAGCTTACAGACCTCATCAAAATTCAACTTTTCAAACAACAAGCTCAACGCTATACGTCTTGGTTCCTTTATAGCTTTTACGCCGCCTAAAAGTTTAAGAGGTTTAAAGTGGTATTTTCGCTCATCTCCTACAAAAATCTCCCCGCCCCATAAAGTACCGTCATCTCCAAAACCTGTTCCGTCAAAACTGAATCCTAAATAATCATCTACAAGAGCAAACTCAGCTTTTGTTGCATAGATATGTGCTAAGTGGTGTTGCATTGTTTGTAGTGGCAGGTTTTGAGAATTTGCCCATTTTGTACTTAAATAATTAGGATGTTTGTCACAGATAATTTGCTGCGGTTTAAAATCGTAGAATCCTTTAAAACTCTCATAGGTTCTCTCAAAATAAGTAAATGCTTCTAAAGAGTCCAAATCACCTATATGGGGTGAGAGAATAATGTTATCTTCCATTACTAAGGCTATGGAACTTTTTGCATTCGCTCCTACGGCTAAAATATTTTTGTCTGATTTATGGGGTAATTTTACTACTTTCGGTGCGTACCCGCGACCCAATCTTAGCACTTGCATTTTAGAGTCTACTACTTGTACAAGTGAATCATCGATCGCATTTACAATCTCTCGGTCAAAATCTAAGATATGCTCAATAAAAGGGAGTTTTTTCTCTATCTCTTCTTTTGTTGTAATTATCGGTTCTTCACCTAAATTAGCACTTGTAGCAACGATGGGATTTTCTAAACATTCAAATAAAAGATGATGTAACGGTGTGTATGTCAGCATACATCCTATTCTATCTATATTTGGAGCTATAAGCTCTGAGAGCTTTGCATCCGTTTTTTTTCTCACTATAACAATAGGTGCTTCTTTTGAGTTTAACAACTCTTTCTCTTTTGAATCTACCTCTGCAACAGTTTTTACCTGTTCAATATCTTTACACATAAGTGCAAACGGTTTAGTAGGGCGTTTTTTGTACTCTCTTAGCTTTTGAATTACCGTATTGTTTGTTGCATCACATACAATATGAAATCCACCTACTCCTTTGATGGCAACTATTTTCCCCTCTTTTATATAGCGAGCAAATGTTTCTATCTCTCCATCAAGTTTGGGACCGCAGCTGTTGCATGATATCGGCTGTGCATGATAACGTCTACTTGTCGGATCGTTATAATCCGAGGAACATGATGCACACATCTCAAATGCAGCCATTGATGTATTGACTCGATCATATGGCAGTGTTTTTATAATGGAATATCTAGGCCCGCAGTTTGTACAATTTACTGCAAAGTAGTTATGATACTTTTGTTTTGTTTTTAGGTCTTCCAAACACTCTTTACATACTGCAATATCAGGAGATATAAGAGTCATTTTTGTATGTGAGTCATCGCTTTGAAGAATCACAAAACCTTGTTCATCGTTTAAGTCAATAATGTTTGTTTCAATGGAGTCAATATGAGCTAAAGGGGGAAGTTCTCTATGGAGTTGTTTCCAAAAAGCATCAACATCCTGCTTTTTCCCTTGCAGTTCAATTGTAACGCCATCAGCATCATTTCTTACATAACCGCTTAACTTATTTACAAGTGCAGTTTTATATACAAACGGACGAAAACCAACCCCTTGCACTACACCCTTTACAAATAAAGCTTTGCGAATCTCCACTCTTTTCCTTTGTTAAACAATTTCTTGATTCTGATGAGCATCAATTATTCATCTAATGCTATTGCTTTTGAAAAGTAAGGTTTTTGCATCTGAAACTTTGAGAGCATGCGACTATAAAGGACACTGTTTGCAAACATATCTCCCATCATCACAAAATTATCTATATGAAATTTTTTTTGCAGTTGTGTAAGTGTGCTTATAGCCATATCTGCAAACGCTTCAAAAATAGAATAAGCAAGATAGTGCACATCTGTTTCAGCCAGATAAAAACTTATAACGGAACCTAAAAATGATTCGTAATCAAAACCTTGCTCGTTAAAGAACATATCAATTTTCAGTCCGCCGTTGCCTCTAAATTCTAATGCTTTGTCACTTAGTGCCTCAAAACTATGTTCTCTTAACTCTAAAATCACACATAATACTGCAAATAGATCTGTTGAATGCATCTGTTCAAAAGCTGCATAATTTTCTTTTTGATTTGCAAAATTCTCAAGCAGTTTTACACGCTTTGGATCTTCTTTCATCTTTAGCAAGGTTTTTTGAAGATCGAACTTTCCAAGAGATAATACCTTTTTAGCTCCCAATTCATTTGAGACTAAAAAAGAGATTCCATGTGTTGAGAGATTAGCCCCGATAGCAGCTTTAGTAAAACCTGCTTCTTTTTTAATGTTTAAAAATCTGTTGATTACACTCTCTTCATCTAATGTTTCTAGACTTTTCGTTACACCTTTGGCATCTTGAATGATAGTTACATTATCTTGCACAATAACTGCTCTTAAAGGTTTCTGTTCATCAAAAAACAGATACCCGACATCACTCTCTTTTGCATTTAATGCTACCAATGTGCTTTTTAAACTATAAGGTGCTTTGATGTTAATAAAGTTTTTTCCAGTTAACTCTTTGAGAACTTCATCTTTGATCGTTACTTTAATAGTCGGTTTTTCTATACTAAAAAGGACTTCTTGCTCTTTTTGTGTAATATAGAAAAGCTCATTAATTTTTGAAGAATCAACGACTAAGAGTGTATTTTGGTCTGTATAATGGGGTGTATAAGTTGTGTAGTCATCTACTTTAAGACCTTCATTACTATAATGATTACACACTATATTATCATCTAAGTATAACTCACTAGAAGGATTTGTCAGCAGTTCCAAACATTTAGGACATGGAGCTATCTCAAAGTTTTTAGCTATAAAGCCTGATGGTGTAATCTCAAACTCCAACGGCTTTGTTTCGATCTCATCTAGAAAAATAGAATGCGGCAGATATTTTGCACATAGTCTGTCAAATCTCTCTGCCTCATTTTGCTGTGTAGCATCTAATTTCAATGTAATATAGTGCTCATCTTGAGAAACACTACCGCTTATACCACTTTCTTCTATCAAGCTTTGTAAAAAACCTGCAAAATATGTTGTATTGCTATTATATTTTATGAGTTGTTTTATCATATCTGTTCACTTTTTGGATTTGCATAATTTTCTAAAATTGTTTCTAGTGAAACAAGTGTATCATTTTTTCTATACGATATCCCGTTTCTTTCTACTTCATCCATAGCTGCACTTATAAATGCATCGAACTTTTCTTTTAGCTCATCTGTTAATCCAACGCCGACTGTAATGATATCTTTTGGAACTATTCCAATGATATTTACATCTGCCATCTTTTCTAAAAGAGAACAAATTTCCAGCATCTCTACGATCTCAACTTCATGTGCAGTTTGTTTGTAACTTCCAAGCCCCAGTAACTCTTCTGAAGGAAGATTATAAATAGAACCCACACTGTCATCTATAGTCAGAGTATCTAAAATAATCACTTTATCGTACTCTTGATAGTATGGCATTAACCCAAAACCTAATACTCCGCCATCGACTAATGTCACATCATCAAGAAATGTATAATTTTGTTCTATATATTTACTGGCATATACGCCAACCCCTTCATCCTGAAAAATAATTGTTCCCGCGCCTATAATAGCTGTTTTCATAACACCTCTTAAATAAAAAAAGCCAAAAAAGCCGAAACTTTTTTGGCATAAAAAACAGTGATAATATTAGTATATCTTAATTTGTTTTATCTTCAACAAATTTACTTCCACCAACAACGATTGCAATATCCCCTTCTTGCCAGAAGATAGTTCTCCAGATTTGATAATAGATATGAAACATTACCCAAGCTAAAATAAAATACATTGTGTAATGGTGTGAAATTCTTACATCCATAAATGTTCCACCTGTAACTGGTACAGTCCAGTCAGTCGCCAGATGCAATAATGCCGGCCACCAAGAACCGATAGAACTTTCACCACTTTCAAGTCCGTGAACATAAAGTTGCAAACCTGTTAATAACATCCACACAAGGAGTAAATGGAAAATGAAAAAGAATACGGCATTAAAACTGTCACTATGTGAAGAATCAAACTTTTTCACACGGTTAAACGTTATAAGATTCAATGCTACTGCTAAAAACTCCATAATGTTTTTGGGTGTTGGAAGCAACTTTTTATATGCTTTTTCAAATCTCGAACAAAAATACAGATAAGCTACAACCACACTGCTCACATCAAAAATAATTGCTACGATGAAGTGAGCTAATCTATTGTATGCCATCACATATTTATCTGCTGCCGGGTCTGCAATAAAACTCTGGTAATAAGGATGCCCGATATATAATCCTGTGACTACTGCAACAACCATAGAAAGAGCAACCACCCAGTGGTTGATTCTCATGGCTGCCGTCATTCTTTGTACTTTTTTACGACTCATCACAGACTCCTTCTATACGGCGCAGCTTGTTCCAACTTTAAATTGAGCAAGCTCTTTCCCTTTTGTATCGACAATATGAACGGCACATGCTATACATGGGTCGAAACTATGGATAGTTCTTAAAATCTCTAACGGTTGCTCAGGATCTGCCACTTTCGTACCGATAAGTGCAGCTTCATAAGCTCCCATTCTGTTTTTATAATCTCTAGGTGCAGCATTCCATGTTGAAGGTACTACTGCTTGATAGTTTTCAATCTTGCCGTCTTTAATAACTACCCAGTGACCTAAACCTCCACGAGGTGCTTCAGCCATTCCAAAGCCTTTTGCATCTTTACTGACTTCATCAAAATCAAATTCAGTCCAAGTACTTATATCACCTGCTGCAACATTTGCCGCAAGTTCATCTGCCCAACCCATCATTACGTCTGCCATCAAGTTTGTTTCAATTGCACGTGCAGCTGTACGACCGACAGTTGAGAAAATCACCGATGCAGGTGCAGCTTTACCAAGACCAAGAGTTTTACCAAGTTTTGCTAAAAAGTCCGTAGCATATTTTGTGATATTTGGATCTTTTGCAGCAAGACCAACAACTATACGCGCCAACGGTCCAACTTCAACTCTTGTATCATCATAAAGAGGTGATTTAATCCAAGAATACTTCTCGTTTGTTTTGAGATAAGCATTCCCGTCTGCTTTTTTCTCCATCCCTGTATAGTTAGGATTTGTAACTCCGTTAAACGGATGCAGACCTTTATCACCCCCACCTGTGTACCAAGAGTGTGATACATCTTCTGTGATCTTCTCTTGTTCTAACGGATGAAGAGTACTTAGATCACCGTTTAAAACCACCCCTTTAGGGAAAAGTAATGAGGAAGTGTAAAAACCTGTATCATCAAGTCTAAAGTCACCGTAACTCATATAGTTTTTAAGTCCGGCACCTGTTCCATCCAGTGCTTCATCCGCATATACGGTACCAGCCATTAAAACATCCGGTAAATATGCTGTTTTGATAAAGTTTCTAAATTTCGTTAATAACGATTTGAACTCTGCTATACGCTTAGGATTTTGAATATCTTGCACACATGTCACACCACCAACTACCAGTGATTGAGGATGAGGCATTTTCCCACCGAAAATTGCCATCATTTTTGCTGCATCTCTTTGCATATCCAATGCTTGCAAATAATGTGCTACAGCAATTAAGTTTTGTTCAGGTGAGAGTTTATAGTGTTTATTCCCCCAGTACGCATTTGCAAAAATGCCAAGTCTTCCTTGTGCAACAAATTTACCTACACGCTCTTGAATAGCTCTTAAATCACCTTCTCCCGCACCATATGGAGTATCAGTCCATTTCAGTGCTTCTTGAGCAGCTAACGCAGGATCAGCTTTTAATGCAGAAGTAATATCTACCCAGTCAAGCGCATGTAAATGATAGAAGTGAACAACATGGTCATGCACATATAATGCACCTTGAATGAGATTACGTACGATTCTTGCATTTTTAGGAATTTTAAGACCGAATGCATGCTCAACAGCTTCTATACTTCTTTGATAATGCGTTCCTGTACACACACCGCATATACGCATTGCAAGCAAACCTGCATCTCTAGGATCCCGTCCTTTTAGGATTGTCTCAATACCACGGAACATTCCTGAACTTGAGTATGCATCTTTTACAACACCATCATCCCCAATTACGGCTTCTATTCTTAGGTGTCCCTCTATTCTTGTTATCGGGTCAACTATAATATGCTTACTCATTATTCATCTCCTTCTTTTTTTCCAGCTGCTGCACTTATTGCTGCATGAATACCAATACCTATACCTGCTGCCGTTAACAATCCCAAACCAAATTGATCAACCGTTTTTTCAACTCCTCCTGTTGGAGCTTTAAAATGTGTATCTGCCATAGGACGCTCTTGAGCATATTTATCCCAGAATTGCGGCTCAGAACAACCGATACAACCATGACCTACACCAATAGGCCAGTTTGTTCCGCTGTTATAACGAACTATTGAACAGTTATTGAATGTCATAGGTCCTTTACAACCCATTTTATATAGACAGAAGTTATTTTGAGCACCAACGTCACCCCACTCCTCTACAAACTCACCTGCGTCAAAGTGAGCACGTCTTTCACAGTTATCATGAATTCTATACCCAAACGCAAATTTCGGACGATTCAGATGATCTAATTCAGGTACTTGCCCAGTTAAGACAAAATGTAAGATAGTTCCTGTGATATTTGCTGGGTTTGCAGGACATGCAGGAATATTGATAATTGCCTTACCGCGAACTACATCCTGAACACCAACTGCACCTGTCGGATTTGGTGATGCTGCTGGAATACCGCCAAATGTCGCACAAGTTCCCACTGCGACAACTGCTGCACTGTTTGCAGATACACGTTTTAAATGGTCTTCAAAAGTTTCACCTTTTGCACCAATTGTACACCACTCACGTCCTGCTCCTACAGGGATAGAACCCTCTACTACACACAGATACTTTCCTTTGAAAGTTTCCATAGCTTCTTCCAGCTGTCCTTCGGCTTGATGACCTGCTGCCGCCATAAGTGTTTCATGGAACTCTAATGAGATTGTTTCAAGAACTAGTTCATCAATCGTCGGGGAATCAGTTCTTAATATTGCTTCAGAATTTCCTGCACAATCTTGAAGTTCTAACCATATAATCGGTATACGATTCATTAACTCTGTTGCTTTTGCAACCAGAGGGGTAAAACTAGCCGGTAGCATCAAAGCAGCACAAGCAGCACTTGCCCACTTCATAAAATCACGCCTCGAAACACCTTCAGTTTCTAAAACTGAAAGTACCGATGTACGAGAAGCAACTTCGCTTTTTTCAAGTTCTTCCAAACGCTTAGTCATTAACTCCATTAAAGAGTTGTAATAAGCTTCTCCACGGTTCGTATTGACACGTGAACTTTTAGCACTGAACATCTTTGCTAATGACTCTCTTTGTTCTACCATAATACACCACCTCTGCAAGATTTTAAAAATGAATACTCATTCAGTAATTTCAATTGTATGTGAATGAAGCTTTAATATTACTTATAATCTATAAAGTTAATAAAATATTATCTAATAGGAAATAACATGAACAATGATTCAGTTTTTACTAAGAATTAGCTTTGTACAATGAGGATAATTCATAGAAAAGGTGTACCATGAGTTTATCAAGAAGAGATGCCCTCAAAGTTATAGGTTTATCACCGGTTGCTGCTGCAGTTTTATTTTCAAGCAAACCGACTGACATGAATGCAAGTGAAGATGTCAATGGAAAGATTCTAATAGTAGGTGGTGGTTCAGGTGCAATCATGGCACTTTCACGTCTCCATCGTGCTATCAAAAATCCTGATATAACTATCATCGCACCAAATGAGATACATATCTATCAGCCTGGGCAAGTATTTGTTGCTGCAGGAGAGATGGATTATGATGATATCTTCTTAAGCAACAATGATTATATTCCTAAAGACGTTGAGTGGATTAAAGATGAAGTGGCTGCTTTTAATCCGAAAAACAACAGTGTAACTACCCGTGCAGGTAAAGAAGTAAAATACGACTATATGGTCGTTGCGACAGGTATAGTAAATCGTTTTGACAAAATTGAAGGATTAACAAAAGAGGATATAGGTACAAACGGTATTTCTTGTGTTTACCTCAATGATTTAGAAAAAGGAACAGCCAGAGGAGCATCTGAAATGTGGAACTGGTTTAACGACTTAAAAGAAGTTGCCAAAACAAAAAGACCGACTGTAGTCTATACACAACCTGACAGTCCTATTAAATGTGGAGGGGCTCCGCAAAAGATGCTTTATTTAAGTGCCGACTACCTTAAAGAAGCTGGAATCGGCGCAAATTATCAATTTTATACTGGTTTAAAAACTCTCTTTCATTTACCGAAAGTTGCGGAGTCTCTGACAGAAGTACAACACCGTTACGATACGATAGAAACAAAATTTTCCCATTTTTTACAATCTATAGATGTCAAAGCTAAAACAGCTACCTTTGTACATGCATATGAAAAAGAGGTATATGACGAAGATTTTGACGAATATACAAAAGAGAGTGTTTCTGAAGAGGTTAAAGTAACGTATGACTTCATACATGTTGTCCCTCCTATGAGTCCTCCTGAGGCTGTATTGAAATCAGACCTTATAAACGGTATGGGTTGGCTTGATGTTGACCAATATTCATTACAACACAAAAAATATAACAATATTTTCGGTATAGGTGATGTTTGTGGTATCCCTATGGGAAAAACAGGCGGAAGTGCAAGACATCACGGTCCAATATTAACTGATAATCTTATTTCAGTTATGAAAGGAAAAGCACCTAAAGAAAAATTTGACGGTTATACAGTATGTCCGTTAAAAACTCAATACGGAAAGATTATAATGGCGGAGTTTAATTATGAAGGTCCTAAACCGACTATTCCGTTTTTAGATATAGAGAAACCGAGATGGATGTGGTGGGCATTTGACCTTTATATGTTGAAGCCTATGTATAAACATCTTATGTTACCGGGGTATTTTTAAAATACCCCTAAACATGGTAGACTTACTCTTTGCGTAATGCCCTATAAATGTTTTCTGCTATTTCATCCACATATGATTCAAGTTTTTTTGGAAGAACCTTTTCTCCTCTTAAAAAAACCATACCTCCAAGATATCCCATGAAAAGACCAAAGGCACTGTAAAAATCCTGATCTCTAAGATCCCCGCAGTTTATTCCATCTTCAAAATAGATCATAAATTCGGTTACAAAATCGTCTACGCACATCATCCCTTCACAATTGTCTTTAAAAACTTCACGTGTTGAAAGATATATACGTAAAAAATAATCTATCATTGCAGGTTCTGAGATAGCTGTTTCAAAATAGACTTGGACAATTTTTTTTGTTTTTTCTTTTGTAGAGATCTTTTCTCTGTTTATGACCCGTATTTTTTGTCCTAAGTATCTAGAGATATATTTGATAATCTCTTTGGCTAAAATATCTTTTGATTTAAAGTAGTTGTACAGATTGCCGACACTCATCTTTAATGATGTGGCAATATCAGGTATTGTAGTAGTATAAAACCCTTTGCTGGCAAAGAGCTCTAATGCCTTTTGCATTATCTGCTCTTTTTTTTGTCGTTTTCTTGGAGTTAATTCACTTAGTTCTGTCATAAAGCGAATTATAACACTATCTTACTTGCTAGTTGCTAAGTGCTATTGCGTCTATCTCCACAAGTGCATTTTTAGGTAAAGTCTTTACTGCTACAGTTGAGCGAGCCGGTTTGTGAGTACCGAAAGCTTCAGCATATACTTCATTTACCGTTGCAAAATCATTCATATCTGCTAAAAATATAGTTGTTTTAATTACTTTGTCCATAGCACTGCCTGCTTCAGTTAATACAGCCTCTAAATTTCTCAGTACCTGTACAGCTTGTACGACTACATCTTCATTTAGTAAGTCATCGCTTCCGTCTGGCTTTAAAGCAATTTGCCCAGATGTGTAAACCATTCCGTTTGCTACTACTGCTTGTGAGTATGGTCCGATTGCCGAAGGTGCGTTGTTTGTTTGTACGAATTTCATCTATTTTTCTCCTTATTTACTAACTTTATCTTCATGTTCTTCAAGTGCAGTATCCATAAATGTCTCAAAACATTCAACACCTCTATGCCCTAAAGATTCAAATACTATTTTTCCGTTCCCCTCTACAAAGTAGTGTCTAGGGACAGGTGTTGTTTCAAAATACTTAGGTACAAAATCTCTATCTCTTGAGATATGTACTACTATAAAATTCTTTGCTAACTTTTCTTTGATAACATCCTCTTGTAAAGTCGTATTTTCAAATTTTCTACACCATCTACAATTATCAGACGTTAAAAGTACATATAAAATTTTATGCTCTTGTTTTGCTTGTGCTAAAGCTTTTTTATAATCATGTGGCCAGTCAATCCCTGAACCAAATAACGATAAAGCAAATAGACAAATCAAAATAATTTTTTTCATTTTACTTATCCCAAATCTCAATCAGTGTTTTAAACACTTGACACAGTTCTTCAACCTCTTTTTTAGAAGTTCTCTCATTTACGGAGTGAATAGTGTCATTTTTCACGCCAAATTCTACCACATCTACACCAAATGCTGAAATGAAACGTGCATCACTTGTTCCACCGGCAGTAGAGTGTTTCGGTTTTATGTTTGTAACTTTTTTGATTGCTTCATCAATTTTTTGAACAATCTTCGTATTTGTATCCGTTTTGAAAGGATACGATCCTTGTGTAAGTTCAAGTTCGTATTCAAGTTCGCCAAGATATTTATCTACAAATGCTCTGATCTCAGCTTGTGTCGTTTTTGTATTGTTACGTACGTTAAACATCATTTTAAGCTCATTCGGTGTTACATTTGTCACCTGCATACCTGCACGGATATCAGTGACTACAAATTTTGACGGTGCGAAATGTTCATCACCGTTATCAAGATCAACACCTGCCATTTCACCAAGAACTTTTGAAAGCTGATGGATTGGATTGATCGCTTTTTCAGGATATGCAGCGTGTCCCTGCTTTCCTTTAATAGTTAAATAACCGTTAATAGAACCACGGCGCCCTACTTTAATAGCATCTCCGAAATTCTCTTCACAAGTAGGTTCAGCTACAACACAAAAATCAGGTAACATTTTTTTCTCTCTAAGAGATTCTAAAACCTTTACCGTACCGTTGATCGCATCACCCTCTTCATCGGATGTTAAAAGTAAAGAAAGCGTCCCTTTAAAGTCCGTTGTATCGCGAACTGCCTGAGTAAATGATGCTACACCGCTTTTCATATCTTGTGTACCGCGACCATAAATATAGCCGTCTTTTTCTACCGCCTGATATGGATCTGTATCCCATCCTTTTCCGGCAGGAACTACATCAACATGTCCCGCAAAACAAAGATGATCACCTTCACCGTATTTCTTATAGATAAAGAGGTTCTTTACATCTTCAACATCAACTCTTAGTGCTGTGAATCCCGGTAGATAATCTTCAATAAAAAGAAGTAAGCCACCATCATCGGGTGTTTCACTTTTAGAGTTAATCATGTATTTAAAGAGTTCTATAATCTGCAAAACTAGTTTCCTGCGTTTCCATATTTTAATGTTCTCAGAGCTGCTTCTTCATCATCTTGACGCATTAATGACTCACCTACAAGGAAAGCATCAACACCAGCTTTGCTTAAATCTTCAAGTTGTCCATGCTCATAGATACCGCTCTCCGCTACAATCACTTTTCCGTTTGGAATAAGCGGAATTAATTTATACGACAGTTCCATATCCATCTCAAACGTTTGAAGATTTCTATGATTAATACCAATAATATCACTTCCCGCATATATAGCTTTTACAAGGTCAGATTTGTCATGAACCTCAACCAAAGCTTCCATACCCAAGTGTCTTGTATATGCTAAAAGTTCTTTTAATTCACCCTTTGAAAGTGCTGCGGCAATAAGTAAAATAAAGTCTGCACCATACACAAGTGCTTCTAAAATTTGATATTTTGAAACGATAAAATCTTTTCTTAGTAACGGAATACCCACATATCTTCTAATACCAGCTAAATAATCTAAACTTCCTTGGAAAAAATGAGGCTCTGTTAAAACAGATATTGCACTCGCCCCACCTCTTTCATAACTTTGAGCAATTGCAAGGGGATCGAAGTTTTCACGAATAACACCCTTTGATGGAGAAGCCTTTTTTACCTCAGAAATAATTCTATACGGATCTTCTTCAGTTGCAGTAAGATATGGAAATACATCACGCGGTTGTCTTGCATTAAAAGCGAGTGAACGCCCAAGCCAATCCATAGAATATTCTGCTTCTCTTTTTGCTAAGTCTTCTTTTGTTTTCTTGATAATATCATCTAAAATCATTTATTACTTTTTCCTCTTTGAATTTTATTTTTTAAACACTGGTTAATTTTTTTCATATGCATATCCACTTCCGGGTCATCGCCACCTTCGAGTTTTTTGACCTTAAGCATCAGTTTTTTTGCCTTTTTGCATTGTCCGAGTTTATAATAGCCCCAAGCTAGTGAATCTAAATAGTATCCTGAATCGGGTTTTACTTTTAATACCTCTTTGATATATTTCATCCCCAGTTTTACGTCTATCTCATGATCAATCAGGATATATCCTAAATAATTTTTATAAAGACTGTCACTGTTTTGTTTCACAACTTTTGTAAGTTTGTCAATAACACTGTCTAAAACTTTTTTGTTAAGATCTTTTTTATTTGCTTCATACTCATAAATAGCACTTTGTCCAAGATATTCAAGTGAACCGTCATTTTTATAAAGCTTATCTGCTAGAATAAATGCTTTTTGAAAATCTCTTGCTGAGAGATATAGCTGTAATAACAATGCATCATCTTCACCGCTCTCTTCTAAAAAGTTCATCAACTTTATGTAGTCTCTATTGTATCCGTAAATTTGAATGATTTTTTTTGCTATTTCACTATCTTTTGTCAAAGCATATTTACGTTTATAAACACTCAGTAAACCTTCAATATTATTTTCATTGCTATATATACCTATAAGTCTGTTACATATGAGTTCTGAACAGCCATGCACCCTTGTATGAGTTTCTAATTCTGCTATAGCATCTTTTTTTCTTGAAAGATTAATGTATAAAATAATCGCCATCTTATCAAGAATTTTTTCATCATATTCTTTTGCATAAGCACTTTCAAGATATTTAAGAGCATCTTCATATTCATGATTTTTGATATATACATCTGCAGTTAAAATATAATCTTCACTTTTTTGTGTCTTCTTCGCCAATGCCAGTGCCAAACTTTTGGCTTCTGGAATCTTCTGCAATTCTGCCAAGGATGCAATTTTATATCTGAGAAGCTGACGCTTATCTTTTAAAGTTTCTTCTAAATACTTGTTAACAAGAGTTACAACATCTTCATAATCTTTAGCCAAATATCTATTTTCTAAAGAGCGTATAAGATACTCTTCTTTTTGAGATTTTTGATAAAGTTTTTCAAATAGTTCTGCTGCTGTTTTATAGCTTTTTACCTGCTCGGCACGAAGAGCGAACATAATATACGCATCTTCCTGAGCAAATACTTTTTTATTTGATGCAGGTGCTTGTTGCTGCATTGTTGAACAAGCCGTAAAGAGAACAGTAACAAAGAAAATTAGAAAAATTTTATACATCAACTATCCCTGGGCACTCATCTTTTACTTCTTGTACCCTTGTTTTAAAATAGTCCCAAAACGGAAAAGTTCTACATTGAGTTGGACGTGCTTCATAAATCTTACATCCATTGGTTTCTCGATCATAAAAAACACACTCGTAAGAGTCTCCGATTTGATTCTCTTTAATAGAGTATTTGTACCCTGTTTTGAAGAGATATTTTATCGCAAAATCATTAACATCCATCTCTAATAGATCTGCAATGGCAAAGATCTCATCTTTTGTGACATAAATATATCCGCTCTCCCCTGTGCAACATCTTCCTTCACAAGTTTCACATGCGGAAGGATTAAATGCGTACGGAAAGCCCTCTTGTTTCATTAAATCTGACATTTTATACTCTGTGTATTTGCTTTTTTATATATCTCTTTTGATTCATCGCTTTGTTCATTTCCTATAAAACTGACAAAAGGAGGCCATACCTTCATTAAAGCGTTTGAGCCGTTTCTTGCATGCACCATCACTATGGATGCCGCGCGATCAACTTTAGGATGAACAAAACGTACATCTACAACTCTCATTTTTACTTTTGCAAGTTCTGCACATACAAGTCCAAACTGTGTTGCATCATAACAAAAAATAAAATGAGATTTCGGTTTTAAAAGCTGTGAAACTTTTTTAAAAAACTGCTCCATCGGTAGATTTACATCATAACGTGCATGAAACAGCATCTCATTATCGCTTCTTTGTGCACCTGAAGGATAAAATGGAGGATTTGAAATAATGTAATCATATTTTTCATCAACTTCCAAAGAGGTGAAATCTGTATGATACACCTTATACTCAATTGAGTTTTCCTTCGCATTTTTCTCGGCATACTGAACAAAAGCTTCTTGTTTTTCAACAGCTTCTAAACTAACTTTTTTATTATCTCTTGCAACTAAAAGTCCAACTACACCACATCCGGCACCAACATCCAAAACTCTTCCTTTTGGATTGAACTGATTTATAAAATCATATAAGAAAAGAGAATCGCTGTTGTAACAATATCCTTCATCAGGCTGGTGTAAGATCATTAAACCCCTTAAAGTGCACTATGATATAATTGTGACATTATATCAAAAGGGATTTAAAACAAAATGATAATTATTCCAGCAAGACTTGCTTCAACAAGATTTCCAGAAAAAGTAATAGCCGATATCGGCGGTTTACCTATGGTTGTAAGGACTGCAAAACGTGTTGAGCATTTAGATAACGTTGTAGTTGCTGCAGATGATGAAAAAATAGTTGAAATTTGTGAAGCTCACGGTGTAAAAGCCATGTTAACGTCTACTACCCATAAAAGTGGAACTGACAGAATTCACGAATGTGCAACTCTTCTTAATCTGCCTAATGATGAACTCATTATCAACGTACAGGCAGATGAACCTTTTATTGAACCGGAAGTTGTAAAATCTTTACAAACAAAACTAAAAAAACTACAAGAAGAGAACGAAGAGTTCATTATGGGTAGCTGTTATAACGCTATTAATGCCGAAGCTGCAGAAGATCCAAATCTTGTTAAAGTAGTTTTAAATACAAATGGCAATGCTATATATTTTTCAAGAGCAAAAATTCCTCATAATGCAGGTGGCGGAGCAAAATATTTCGGACACATTGGAATCTATGGATTTTCTAAAAAAAGTCTGCAAGAGTTTTGTAATCTTGGAGATGCTCCAATCGAAGATATTGAAAAGCTGGAACAACTGCGTGCCATCTATCATGAGAAAAAAATAGCTATGGTAAAAGTAGCGTCAACAGGTTTTGGAATCGATACGAAAGAAGATCTTGCAAGAGCTATAGAGATATTTTTAAAATAATTTTACAAGTGGGATTGCACCACTTGTTATTTATAGGAAGTTTTGAGACAATATTGTCTTAAGCTTTTCAACCTCACTATCAATATCCATATCACCTTTAAAGATATCATGTACAGAATAAGTTTGTAACGGCTTTGCACCACAAAACTGAAAAGTCTTATGGACTGCAACATTAGCTTCATCAAGAGTAAGCCCATCAAAAAAACCTTCTTTGTTATCAAACTCTGATGCCGGACAGTTATATGTCAAACTTAACATATATTTTTTCTCTTTCATAAGCCCGCCTGAACCGTACTTTTTAGAAGAATCATCTTGGCTTCTACCGTCATTCATATAAGTGACTCTCCCCGCACCTCCAGAGAATACCTCATCTATATATTTTTTTGTGATCCAAGGTACACCCATCCAAAATACAGGATATTGTAATATTATGTAATCTGCCCAGGCAAACTTTTCAATCTCTTCTTGAACATCATAATCACTTTCAACTATGCTGTTTTTTACCTCAAATCCATTCTTTAAACAAAATTCATTTTGTGCATCGATAAAGGTTTGTGTTAATTTTCCTTCGGCTATATTATCGTATCTTTGATGTCCGTTTATTATTAGCACATTTGCCATAACATTCTCCTATGCTTTTTTTAGAATATCTACAATTGTTTCTTGACTATAAATATCTCCCATACCCCAAAGTATAGCTAATCCTGCTGCATTTTTAGCAATCTCCCCTATATCCTCTCTAGGAATATCTGCTTGTTCTAGTGAAACAGGTGAGCCTATCTTTTCAAACCATGCTTCAAGTGCTCTAATTCCTGCTTCTGCACCTTGAAGATTAAACACTTCTTTTGCAAAACGTTCAAACTGAGGAAGATTTTTTTCCTTATACCACTTCATCCATGCAGGAATTACAACTGAAAGTCCTGCACCATGAGGTACATTGTAAAGTGCAGACAATGCATGCTCAATCATATGATTTGGAAAATTTCCGCCAAAAGTTCCTGAAGGAGTAAGACCATTGAGTGCTTGTGTAGCTGCCCATGCAAACTCACCTCTTGCATCATAATTATCTGGATTTTCTATCAAGTTCTCTGTCGTTTCCATTATAGTTTTTATAATAGCTTCTACGATTCTCGAATTGAAATTTGGATGTGACGTGGCAGTAAAATAAACTTCTATAGTGTGTGCAATTGCATCAACTGCCGAATATGCAAGATAATCTTTACTTACTGTTGCCATTAACTCGGGATTGATAACAGAGACTATTGGATTTACAAGCACAGATGAGATTGAATATTTTTGTTTTGTATCTTCCTTGGTAATAACTGAATTTCCGTTCATCTCACTGGCAGTTGCAGCAAGTGTCATTACGGTAAATACCGGAAGTGCTTCTGTAATCTGTGCTTTTTGGATAAAAAAGTCCCAGACATCTCCATCATATTTTGCACCTGCAGCAATAGCTTTAACAGAATCTGCAACAGAACCGCCTCCTACACCAAGGACAGCCTGAATCTTTTTATCTTTAGCTATTTGTATACCCTCGTACACTTTATCTAATGATGGATTACTGACAATTCCGCTAAGTTCTTCAAATTCAAGACCTGCTTTTTTAAGAGAGGCAATAGTATCATCATACAAACTGCTTTTTTTTATACTTCCTGTACCGTAAACTAACAATACACTGTCATATCCAGCCTCTTTTATATAGGTACCTATATTTTTTTCTTTACCCTTACCAAACTCTATTTTAGTAGGATTATAATATGTAAAATCATTCATAATACTTCCTCATCTTTTTATGAGAAATAATATAGCATATAATCTTAACAAACGAATAACACAATAAATAAAGTAAAAATATAAATATGCTAAAAGCGGTACAAAGGAAAATTTTTAAAGAGTAATTGAAATGTTTTAAAGAAAGAAAAATTTATCCATCTCAAAAAAAGAGATGGATAAACTTAGAAGGAGTGTAATTAGATGTTATCACGAATTCCTAAAGAGCTTACAAGAGCTTGGTAACCATCTTTGTTAGTTCTTTTGAAATATTTCATAAGACGACGACGTTGACCAACTAATTTAAGTAGTCCAAGACGTGATGCGTGATCTTTTTTAAACACTTTTAAGTGTTCTGTTAACTCTGCAATTCTATGTGTTAAAAGTGCAATTTGAACTTCACTTGAACCAGTGTCGTTTTCGTTGCGACCATATTTTGCAATAATCTCTGTTTTTTTAGCCGAATCTAAAGCCATAATAGCCTCCTGATAGGTATAATAATCTAACTCCAATGCAATTGCAGAAAAGTTGAAGCGCAATTATACCAAATTTTTCTTTAAATTTATTTATATACATATTTAAGGCTTTTTAGCTATAATAATCATCAAAATATAGTTATTAAAGAATATAAAGATGTTAATTACAAAAGCAAGTGAATATGCAATACTTTCATTAATAGTTTTATCATCCGCAAAAGAGCCTATGGATAGCGAATCTTTATCAAGAGAATTGGCAATTTCTAAAAGTTTTTTAGCAAAAATTCTTCAATCACTTGCAAAAGCCGAGATATTAAAATCATATAAAGGTGTCAAGGGCGGGTTTGCACTCAACAAAGATCCTAAAGAGATTACAATGCTTGACGTATTGTCTCATGTTGAGAGCAAAGCACCTGCAGTTTTTGACTGTTCCCCCTCAGAAAAAGATTGTCCATCTGATCGAGCAAATATGTGTTCTATTTGGCCGTTTTTAAATAAACTGCAAAACAAAATAGATGATTTTCTTAAAGAACTTACATTAGCAGATATATTAAAAGATTAGATTGACGAGATAGATACATTGGCGAAAAAGAAATTAACTGTAAAACAACAAATCGGTACCAGCCTTAACTTTTTACTCGGACAACGTGACTTAAGTGTTGTTGTCTTTGTAATGGCTATTTTGGCAATTATTATCGTACCGCTTCCATCATCAGTACTTGATCTGTTACTTACAGTCTCTATGGCTATGGCGGTTTTAATACTACTGATATCGCTTTATATTCCAAAACCGACAGATCTGACAACTTTCCCGACACTAATTCTCATTCTAACTCTATTTAGGCTTGCACTTAACATTGCAACAACCAGAATGATTTTAAGTCACGGTTATGAAGGTCCAGAAGCTGTGAGTGATATTATCACCAGCTTCGGTAACTTTGTAGTAGGCGGGAACTATGTAATCGGTATTATTGTTTTTGCTATTTTGGTAATTATCAACTTTATGGTTGTTACCAAAGGTTCTACAAGGGTTGCAGAGGTTGCTGCTCGTTTCGTACTTGATTCAATGCCTGGAAAACAGATGGCAGTTGATGCGGATCTTAATGCCGGTCTGATTGATGACGCAGAAGCAAAAAGAAGACGTGCAGAAATTCTTCAAGATGCAAACTTTTATGGGGCAATGGACGGTTCTTCAAAGTTTGTTAAAGGTGATGCCGTTGCCGGAATCATCATTACACTTATCAATATTATCGGTGGATTTTTAATCGGTGTATTTCAATATGATATGAGTGTAAGCGATTCAGCTTCAACATTTACACTACTTACTATCGGTGATGGTTTAGTGGGACAAATTCCAGCACTTATTGTTTCAACTGCTACAGGTATTATGATTACTCGTTCATCAAGTGACGGTGATAATTTTGCCGAAGGTACTATTAATCAAATGGTGGGTAATGCCAAGATCCTTATGATTGTAGGCGGAATTATGGTTCTTTTTGCTCTTGTACCTGGACTGCCTACTGCATCAATGGGACTTATCGGTATCTTATTTGCACTTCTTGGCTGGTCAATTTATAAATACGAAAAAGGTGAACTCTCCATCTTAGATGTTGAAAATATTTTAACGTCTAAAGAGAGACAGGCTCAAGAGGATCAGGAAAAACTCAAACCGAAAAAGTCTCAAGATGAGATCCGTCAAGAGGAAGAAAGTGCCCTACAGGACATTTTAAAAGTGGAGATGTTGGAACTTACACTCGGTTACCAACTTATTAAACTAGCAGACTCTTCTCAAGGCGGGGATCTCTTAGAACGTATCCGTTCTATGAGACGAAAAATTGCAAGTGATTACGGTTTTTTAATGCCTCAAGTACGTATTCGGGATAATTTGCATCTTCAGCCTACACAGTACCAAGTACTTTTAAAAGGTGTTGTAATCGGTGAAGGTGAAATTATGCCTGACAACTTTTTAGCAATGGATAGCGGTATGGCTACGGGTGGTATACAAGGTAAAGCTACTAAAGAGCCTGCTTTTGGTTTAGATGCCCTATGGATTTCACCGTCAGATAAAGAAGATGCAATTATGAACGGTTATACGGTTGTAGACCCTGCAACAGTTATCTCGACACACATGAGTGAACTTATCAAACGTAATGCCGAAGAGCTTCTTACTCGTCAAGAGGTCCAATCGCTTATTGATAAAATTAAAGATGATTATCCTGTTATTATTGATGATGTGCTTAAAGTTGCCAATATAGGTCTTATTCAACGTGTACTTAAAGCGCTTCTACATGAGAAAATTCCTCTCAAAGATATGCTGAATATTTTAGAGACTATAGCAGATATTGCTGAGTATACAAAAAATGTTGAACTCATTACTGAACAAGTAAGAGCTAAGCTCTCTCGTGTAATTACACAAATGTATTCAGGTGATGACGGTGTTATTCGTCTTTTAACCTTTGATACGCAGACTGAGCAGATGCTTTTACAAAAATCTCAAGAGCAAGACGGTGTAAGAAACATTATGCTCAATGTCGGTGAAATAAATGCACTGATTCAAGCCGTCAGTACGAAAGCGGCTGAAGTATTACAAAAGAATATTTCACCTGTTATCGTAATTGTAGACCCGCAAATACGTCGTGGTGTTGCAGAAATTTTTGAAAAATTTTCACTCGATATAGTAACACTTTCTCATGCAGAGATAGATTCAAGTGCAAGTTTTGAAGTACTCGGTTCAATTTCAATGGAACAAAACAATTAATAAGGAAAAAAATGCAAAATAGAATAGTCCACCATTTATCACATGTTGATTTGGATGGTTATAGTTGCCAGCTTGTAATGAGATATACACCCTATACAAAATATAACTACAATGCCAACTATGGAGCAGAAGTAAAAGCAAAACTTGAAGAAATTTTGGAAAAAATACAAAAATCTAACGAAAGTGCTTTTATACTTATCTCCGATCTGAATCTTACTGCCGATGAGTCTAAATGGCTGGATCACGAAGTTAAAAAACTTAATGAGAATAAAAAAGATGTTAAAGTACAACTTCTTGATCACCATGGAAGCGGTGAAGAGAGTGCTAAAAAATATGACTGGTATTTTCTGGATACTACAAGATGTGCTACAAAAATAGTATATGACTATGTGAAAGAAAACTTTTCATTTGATGAACCTAGTTGGATGGAAAAGTTTGTTAACATTGTAAATGCTGTAGATCTTTGGAAACAAGAGGAAGAAGAAAACTTTGAATATGGAAAAGTTTGTATGCGCCTTGTTACTGAAACAAGAGAGCTCAACCGTGTAATGTTCCCTATAGAAGATACAGAATACAAACTTGCTCTTTTACATGAAGCGGTAAAATACATAGATGAAGAAAATGCTCCTATTATTTTAGATGAAAAAATCCATTCACTAAAAAAGGAATTCTTTAAAAAAGAAAATGACAATACTTTAGATAATCTAGCTACTGAATATATAGTTGATTTACTAGGTAATGCAAAAGCTGAAAAGACAATCTATTATAAAGGCTATAAAGGATATCTTTCTTACGGCGTGGGGAACACTTCTATTATCGGAAACGGTTTTTTAACAAAGTTTCCAGAATATGATTTTATTGTCGATATAAGTTACAGAGGGACAATGAGTTTACGAGCTAATAACAATGTAAGTGTAGCTCAAATTTCCAAAGAATGGGTAGATGGTGGTGGACACCCTAATGCTGCAGGTGGAAGGATTCAAGGTTTTAAAGAACAGTTCCGTTATGATAAAGTTAAAATACAATTGGAGTCAATTATTGCTAAAAAGGAATCTGTTGCCGGAGAATTAGAGTACAAAAAGATCTAATTTCTTGCGAGAGGAAAAGGCATCGTAATGGGTGAGATAAACTTAGTCAAATTAAAAAAGTACGCTTCTTTATGTAGTGTTCTTTATGTTGAAGACGATAAGTATACCCGAGAAAAAACAGAAACTTTTCTAAAAAAATTTTTTAACGATATCGTTGTAGCACAAGACGGTGAAGATGCACTTGAAAAGTATAAAAGCAGAGACTACGACATCATTATTACGGATCTTTTTTTACCGCAAATTGACGGACTAGAGTTAATTAGCTTTATAAAAGAAAAAAACAATGAACAGCATGTCGTAGTAACTTCTGCCTATGTTGACAGTGAAATTCTTATGAAACTTGTTAATTTAAACATTGATAAATTTGTTGAAAAACCCTTCAAAAACAAACAATTTCTTTTCGTTCTCTATAGAGTTTCCAAATCTATTTATAGTTTTAAACAGAAAAAAATTCTACAAGATGAACTCGAAAACTTATCTAAAAATGCTCAAATCATTATAGATGCAACACCTATCGGAATCGTTACAATTCAAAATAATGAAGTGCAAATGGTAAATAAAGCATTTTTAGAGATCGGAGGATTTGATTCCTTTGAAACCTTACAAATAGAGATGCCTGATATAGGAATGCTTTTTGATGATGCCCAAGAGTGTATCAATGCACAAACAAATGAAGAATTCATTCATCAAATGCTTACATTCCCAGAAAACAAAAAACAAGTAAGGATCCTTAACGATCTAAATACTAAAGAGTATAAAGTCACTATTTCGGAACTTGAAGGCGAAAATGGCTATGTACTCACTTTTACAGACATTACAGCTATCCATAATGCTCTTTATACTCATTCTTATACACACATTCCTAATAAAAACTTTCTGATCGAAAAAATAGATTTATTACGTAAAAGTAATTCTAGCCTCTATATGATATTGCTAACCGTAAAAAATTTTCAAAATATTGAAAAGTGGTATGGGGTAAAAGAAGCAAAACATGTAGAAGTTGAATTTTCCAATTTAGTACAAAAATCTACAAAAAAAGTAGATATAAAATACTTTATTGGCTATTTTGAACAAAATCAACTGGTTATCATTCCTGATCAAAGTGATCTCAAAAATATACAAAAACTTATGAACTCTTTGAGAGACTTAAGAATTTCAAATGTAGATCTGTCTCAAAATCATTTCAGTTCGGCTACGGATTTTTCATTAAATATATTACAGAAACTTGTTAAAGTTTCTGATGAAGAGATAACAGATATAGAAGCAACTCTTTTAAATGAGTTTGAACTTCTTTAAAAAATTAATTATTTACAAAATATCTTTCAATACCATTAGCAAGACCGTATGCCATTTTCTTTTGGTATTGACTATTAACTAATCTTTTGGCTTCTTTTGGGTTTGATATAAAACCCACTTCTACAAGTACAGAAGGCATTTGTGCCCCTACAAGTACCCAAAACGGTGCAGGTCTGACTCCTGCATCTTTTACATCTTTATAACTTTTTCTCAAAGAGCCAAGTGCACCTCTTTGCAGATCAATTGCCAATTTATTTGAGGCAACAATATTATGAGAACTAAGAGTCGATAAGAAACTTTGTTTTCCGTAATAATCCATTTCACTCATATCTGCCGAGTTTTCCTGAGCTGCCACCTTTTTTGCACGGCTAGAACGCGATTTGTCTAGAAAATAACATTCTATTCCATATGCTTGTTTTGCCTGTTTTTTACTTACGGCATTTGCATGAATGCTAATAAAAAGATCTGCTTTTTTACGGTTTGCATATTTTGTTCTATCCCTTAGTCTAATAAAACGGTCATTGCTTCTTGTCATATATACTTTAAATCCACGAGACTTTAAAATCGTATTTAGTTCTTGTGCTATTTGCAATACAACTACTTTTTCCCTATAACCTCTGTATCCGATTGCACCCGGGTCTTTTCCACCATGTCCCGCATCAATTACAATTACTTTGTTTCTATCTAAACGTGATGGTGTTATTGTTCTATGAGGAACCTGTTTAGGTGTTTGTAAAGGTGTTGAACTCTTCTTCGGAACCATTTTAATAATAAGCTGGGTCTTGTCTTTTTTAAACGATATTGCAACTTTAGATGAGTTTTGAATTACTAAACGCAATGTAGTTGGATTAAACTGGGCTAGTTTTATTTTTTCTATATCTTGTTTCTTTAAAGTTTGTGATTTAGTCAACATCGATGCATGTACATCAAAAACATACTTATAAGTAGATGTTTTTGGATCATACAATTGAAAATAATTAATTTGATTGTTTAAAAGCTTTCTATCAAAATTCAGAACTAAACGTCCATCTTTCCATCTGATAGATTGTAGTTTATGTGAAGAAGAAACCCTAATATCATTAGTTTGTTTGGTGAAGCTTTTGTGGGTGGTAACAGATTTTTTTTCTTGAAATTTTTCCAGTTCTTCTGAATATTGAGAAATGTCTATATGAAGTTTTGTACCGCATTTCACTATACCTTCAAGTGCACATACTTTCAGTTTTTGATCTTCATTCATAAGTGCACGAAGATATATGTTTTTGTAATCATTATAAGCACGGAACTGATTTGCTTTTGTTGATGAAGAAGCATACTTATCAGCCCGTTTTAGGAGCTCGAAATCATCAGCACCGCTCAGAGTAATCAAAAAAAATAGAAAAAACGTTACAAAGAAGCGAATCATCTAACTTTTATTCACCCTCTGTAAGTTTGTCCATTAGTTCTTTAACCGATATTATCTTATCAAGTTTATAACCATTTGTACCTGAGAAGAAAAGACCCGTTTCAAGATTTCCTTCATAAGCATCACTTAATCTGTCGGCTATACAAAAACCAACAACTTTTGCTTCTTCCCCTCTATTACAAGGTGCAACACAGTTAGAGATACATTTAATATCTGGACCTTCACGCTTCTCTACTAAGTGAGTCAAATTCGTTACTACACCGCGTGCAGGATAACCTACAGGTGAACTCATCAGTTTAATACTGTCTTCTGTAGAATCTAAAAGAACTTTTTTGAAGTTAGCATGTGCGTCACACTCATACGTACCGATAAAACGTGTCCCCATTTGAACACCTTTAGCACCTAAAGCCATCATCTCTTCAATATCTTTTTTATCCCAGATACCGCCTGCAGCAATTACCGGCATGTCACCCCAGTTTTTCGCTTCTTCAACAACAGGAGCTACAAGATTTTCAAGCTGATACTCTTCCATAAGACATTGCTCGTAAGTAAAACCTTGGTGACCGCCAGATTTTGGCCCTTCTAAAATTACGGCATCAGGTAAACGGTTGTAACGTTTTTCCCATCTACGGCAGATCAGTTTTAAAGCTTTAGCAGAAGATACGATTGGGACAAGTGCTACATCAGGATAGCCTTCAGTAAACTCAGGCATATTTGTAGGAAGACCTGCACCTGTAATGATAATATCGATACCTGCTTCACAAGCATCTTTTACTACTCTTCCATAATCATTGATTGCATAAAGGATATTTGCAGCAAGAGGTTTATCTCCACAAATTTTTCTTGCATTTTTAACCAGTGCTTCAAGCCCTTCTTTTGAATAAAAGTTTGCTTCACTTAAAGGTCTGTCCGCAACTAATTTTTTGGCAAACTCTTTATTTTGATAGTATCCTGTTCCAACAGCAGAAATAACACCGAGTCCTCCCTCTTTTGAAACACTGCCGGCAAGCTGATCCCAACTAATTCCAACACCCATACCACCTTGAACTATAGGTTTTTCTATTGTATACTTTCCGATCTTTATAGATTCAAAACTCATTAATTAACCTTTAGCTTTGCAAATTTTCTTTTACCAACTTGAAGTAAATACTCCCCTGCTGTCAGTTGCAGATTCATATCTGATACTTTTTCTTGGTTGATTTTAACACCACCTTGCTTAATATCACGTCTTGCTTGTGAAGTAGATGGTTCAAGCTTACAATCAACTAAGGCTTGGGCAATCCAGATCTCACCTTCATTTGATGTGAACTCTTCAATATCTGTAGGAATTTGGTTCTGTGCATGTACTTTTTCAAATTCTTCTTTTGCTTCTTTAGCTGCTTCTTCACTATGGAATCTTGCAGTAATCTCTAAAGCTAGTTCTTCTTTCACTTTTTTAGGATGCAGTGAACCATCTTCAACACCAGCTTTAAGTGCTGCTATCTCATCTAAAGATTTTGATGAAAGAAGTTCATAATATCTCCACATCAATTCATCGGAGATACTTAAAGTTTTTCCAAACATATCCTTAGCGTCATCACTTACACCAATGTAGTTTCCTAAAGATTTTGACATCTTTTGTACACCGTCAAGACCTTCTAAAATTGGCATCATAAGTACAGCTTGCTGTTTTTTCACTTCATAAGCTTTTTGCAGTTGTCTTCCCATTAAAAGATTAAACTTCTGATCCGTCCCGCCTAACTCGATATCAGACTTTAGATATACACTGTCATATCCTTGTAAAAGAGGATACATAAATTCACTCAGTGCTATCGGCGTATTTGAAGCATATCTTTTTGAAAAGTCATCACGCTCCAGCATTCTTGCAACCGTTAAATGTGACGCCAAAGAAATCATCTCTGCAGCACTCATATTTCCTAACCAGTCATCGTTATACACGATGTCTGTTTTTGATTCATCTAAAATTTTAAACGCCTGCGTTGTATAACTTTCAATATTATGTATAATCTCTTGCTTTGTTAAAATTTTTCTAGTAACATTTTTACCTGTCGGATCACCGATAGTTGCTGTAAAACTTCCAATCAAAAACTGAATTCTAGCACCATATTTTTGGAATGTTGCCAGCTTATGTAAAAGTACCGTATGTCCTAAGTGCAAATCTGGTGCAGTTGGATCGAAACCGGCTTTTACAGTATATGTTTTTCCCTCTTCAAAATAAGCTTTTAAAAGTTTTTCAATTCTTTCAATATCAATAATTTCCGCTGTTCCACGGCTTATTTCTCTTAAAGCTTCTTCTATCATTTATTACTTTTCACTTTCTTTTGTTAATTTCTGTATGCATCATCGCTACGTATGAGATCAACGACTTTTATTTTTGACTCTATTTTAGCACGAAGTGTATTAATATCAGCTTCTTCAGACTGAAAAACTATATCTGTATAATGAATATAGTCCAAATTATCTTTTCCTAATTCAATAGATACAAGGTCTATGTTTTGTTTTGCTAAAAAGGCCAGGAAATCTGCTAATGCACCTTTTTCATTTGGAAGAGATGCTATCAGTTTATATTTAAATATTCTCTCTTTTGCCCATTTTACAAAAACCATCGGTTCATTGTTTTCTGATTTTTTTGTAGCGTTTTGACACATTTTATGATGCACATGTGCTTTTGATTTATCTAAAAATGCCATCACCTCATCACCATATTTCGGGTGACAGCAATAATCAAATACAACATCACTGATACTGCTGTTTGAGTATAGCTCTAAGCTCGATATCTCATATTTTTTTACTTTAAATCTGTGACGAGAGATAAATCTTTGAAAACGGCTGTTTTTTCCAATATCACTAATATAATTATGAATTACATTCTTAAGATGTTCTATATCTGTCGGTATATGAGAAAGGTTTTCACATTTATTTTGCTGTAACCACTCTTCAACACGTGAATGTTTTAGTCCCATAATTGTTGCAATTATATTAACAGCAGTTTTAGCATTAATTTCACGAAGCCTTGCATTACAATTTAGCTTCATATTTGTCTGTGCCCTTGAAGTTTTAACAGCATCGATCCATGAACATCTTGTCTCTATTTCATCACCTATGACTACTTTGACAATATCGCCGTTATTGAGTTCAGTCAGTAGAGATGTTTTTGTTTTATTCACCATTGCAGAGACCGCTTTATTACCGATATCGGTATGTACAGCATAAGCAAAGTCAAGTACTACGGCACCGCGTGGAAGCGTAAATGCATCTCCCGTAGGTGAAAATACCGAAATATCTTCTGAATAGAGATCTGTTTTAATAAGTTCATAAAAATCTTCAACCGATTCATTTTGATACTGCAAATTATCAAGCCAGTCAAGTTTGATATTATTACCGCCGGATTTGTACTTCCAATGAGCCGCAACTCCAAGCTCTGCAGTTTTATGCATATCGTATGTTCTGATTTGCACTTCAAAAATTGCAGTTTTATAAAATACACTTGTATGTATTGTCTGATAACCGTTGTCTTTAGGTACGGCAATATAATCTTTAAAACGTGATGCAAGCGGTCTGAAATTTAGATGTACCAGACCTAAAGCATCGTAACATTTCAGTGGGTCCTTAACTATAATTCTGATTGCCAGAAGGTCAAGTACTTCATCAATACTCACACCTTTTCTTTGCATTTTTAGATAGATCGAGTATCTGTGCTTAATACGTGATAGGATCTCAAAGTCATCTTCACAAAATCCATGTTGTATAAGGATATTAGACATATGCTGTTTAAACTCATTTAAACGCATCTCTATAGCATGATAATTTGTATCTAGATAATTATCAATAAAGTGTTTTTCTTCGGCAAAAAGATATGAAAAGCTAAGATCTTCCAACATATTTTTTAAGAAACTAATCCCTAAACGGTGTGCAATTGGGGAATATACAACTAAAGTCTCTTCCGAAATACGCTTTTGTTTATGTTTAGGTAAAGCGTCTAAAGTAAGCATATTGTGAAGACGATCACAAAGTTTTACAACTAATACACGAACATCTTCAATACTTGCCAAAAGCATTTTTCTAAATGAAAGAGCAGATACTATAAGTTTTTCATTTGAACTAGAAGGTATTAACTCTTTATCACGAATGGAATCGATCTTTGTAAGACCCGAAACCAAGTGGGCTACATCTTTGCCGTAACTCTCTTCAACTTCTTCAAGAGTAATTGCCGTATCTTCCACTACATCGTGTAAAAGCGCCGCTATTGCCATAGCTTCATCATTCGTAATCGATGCAACAATAGCAGCAACTAAAATAGGATGAATAATATATGGTTCACCGCTTTTTCTAAACTGTGTTTTATGTGCTTCTGTAGCAAATGCAAGAGCTTCTTTTAATTTATCTGTAGGGATTATGTGGGAGAAAAGGTAAGCAATAGCCGAGTCAATATCATGGAGATGTTTTACTTTCTCGATATTAACTGGACTTAAGGACAAGGCAAAACTCTCTTAGTTTTTAGAGTCGTTGAAGCCTTTTACAGTAATAAGGCCTTCTGCAATTTCCATAAGTGCTAAGTCAGTAGACTTGATATTTGCACTGCTTACGCTTAATTTACTTGTTGCACCGTTTTCAAGTTCTTCAGATCTTTTAGCAACTGCAATTGCCAACTTATAACGGTCCATACTTGGATTGTCATTTAAAACTTTTGCTGTTAATTCTTCAATTTTCATCTATGTATCCTTTATTTCACTATAGAACAGTTTTCCATATTGCCTTTGCCTAAAATGTCTAAAAGGTTCCCCTCTTTAAACATATCACAAACAACAATCGGTAATTTATTATCTTTTGCTAACGCAATAGAAGTATCATCCATAACTTTAATGTGATCTTGCAATGCCTGATCGTATCCTAGTGAGTCATATTTTACTGCATCACTATATTTCATAGGGTCTTTGTCATATACACCGTCAACTTTCGTTGCTTTTACAATTACTTCTGCACCGATCTCAACAGCTCTTAAAGTTGCTGCTGTATCTGTTGTAAAGAAAGGGTTCCCTGTTCCTGCTGCAAAAATAACAACACGCCCTTTTTCAAGGTGTCTACATGCTTTACGGTTAATATACGGCTCCGCAATTTGTTCCATTTTAATTGCTGTTTGCATACGTACTTGTAATCCCGCATGTTCACAAGCTTCCTGCATTGCAACACCGTTTATTACAGTAGCGAGCATACCCATATAATCACCACTTGTACGTTTTATGATACCATCTTGAGCAGCAGTAACACCACGAATAATATTTCCGCCGCCAATAACGATCCCTACTTCAATACCAGCATCAACTAGAGACTTAATCTCTTGAGCGATAAATTTCAGAATCTGAGTATCTATACCATGACCAGCTTCGCCAGCAAGAGCTTCACCAGAAAACTTTACCAAAACACGTTTATAAGCCATGCAATACCTTCATTTATAAAATCTGCGTATTATATAAAAAACTCTCTTTAAAATTGCTTTGACTTAGCTTCTTTAATTGCTTTTTCTAATAATATTTCACTATCTGTACCGTCAACAGGATAAATACTGACTCCCATAGAGACATCATATGAAATCTTAATATCTTGAGGTGTATTTTTATAGAAATTTTTCTTTAATCTATCGATAACGATTTGATACAGATCACCTTCTAAATACTCATTAAAAAGAATTATGAAAGTGTCTTCTTCAATATGTGCCGACAAATCTTCATCTCTAGTAGATTGAATAATAATGTTGCTTGCTTCATACATAAATTGATTTGCAAGTTCTAATGATGTTTTTTTTACTTGTTCGTAATTATTAATTTTAATAGCTAATACAGTAAAAGTTTTATCATGTCTTAATGTTCTACCGATTTGTTCATCAAAAACATACTGAATATTTTTTTTATTAGGTAAATTGGTAACCGGATTGAAATAAGCTTCTTTTACAAGTGCTTCCTTACGCGATTTGATATCGGCAAGCCTTCCCTTCAATCTGATAATATAATAGATAAGTCCAACAATAAGTATTAAACAAACTAAGATGCCCAATTGATATAGATTTTCCATTATTTCCACCCTAAAAATAAGCTTGTAACTATTGTAACATAATTTTTTATAATTACATCTACTAATTAATTTTATGGTAAGTTCAATAACTTGACTATAAATCTGAGTGTTCCCTAAGTTATTTGTTATAATACGCTAAAAAGTAAAGGTGTTTATATGTCAAAATTTTTGACTTTTACTTGTGACTTAGAAAATTTTATAAAAGATCTACAAGAAAAATTAAAGCAGAATAACAAAGCGATTGAAATTCTTTTAGAAGAAGAGAATAAAACATACAAAAACTTTGTAAAACCACTACAGATGATGGAAGAGGAGTTAGAGCATTTCTTTACTCCTCTTTCTCATTTAAACAGTGTTAATAACTCTGAAAAAACTCAAGAAGTTTATACAAAATCACTCCCTATCATTACAGAGTATTCGACAAAAATTTCTCAAAACATAAATATTTATAAAGCATATAAAAAGATTCAAACAAATGAAAGTGATACTCTTAATTATGAACAAAAAAGGGTTTTAGAGCTTAACATTCAACACTTTGAACTCAGTGGTGCACATCTAGATGAAAAAACGAAAGCACGCCTGCAAGAGATTAATATTCGTAAAAGTGAACTTTCAAACGATTTCTCTCAAAATGTTTTAGATGCTACAAATGCATTTACTTATATTATTGAGAATAAAGCAGATGTTGAAGGAATTCCTGCAAGTGATTTAGAACATGCAAAATTTGAAGAAGATGGCAAAACTAAATACAAATTTACTTTGCAAATGCCTTCATATATTGCTTACATGACATACGGTCCAAACAGAGAGATCAGACAAAAGCTTTATGAAGCATATGTATCTCGCGCACCTCAAAATGGAGCAATCATAGATGAGCTTTTAGCTCTTCGCCAAGAGATGAGTGAACTTTTAGGTTTTAAAAACTACGCTGAATATTCACTCGCAACTAAAATGGCAACGACTACAGAAAAGGTAGTTGAGTTTTTAGAATCTCTTTTGGATAACTCACAGCATCAAGCAAAAGAGGAACTCAAAACGCTTCAAAAAATTGCACCGCAAAAACTGGATAGTTTTGATACTGCTTATTACGGTGAGATTCTTAAAAAAGAGCAATACGAAATTGATGAAGAGGAATACCGCCCTTACTTTGAGCAAAAAAGTGTTGTAAATGGGATGATGAGTTTTCTTGAAAAACTATTTTCAATCAAATTTGAGCTTCAACATGAAGAGTTATGGCATGAAAAAGCCTATTCATACCACATCTATGAAAACGATAAACTCAAATCAAAGATCTACTTCGATCTAGAAGCAAGAGATTCTAAACGCGGCGGTGCTTGGATGAATAACTGGCAGGCTCATTACACGGATGAAAAAGGTGAAGAACAATTAGCGTCAGCATTTATCGTATGTAACTTCCCACCTTCAAGTGAGAAGAACCATTCACTTTTACGCCACGATGACGTTGTAACACTATTCCATGAGATGGGACATGCCATCCATCACCTGCTTTCAAACGTAAATGAGAATGAAGTAAGCGGTGTTAACGGTGTTGAATGGGATGCAGTAGAGTTTCCTTCACAGTTTTTAGAGAACTTTGCATATGAGCCGCATGTTTTAAAAATGTTTGCAAAACATCATGAAACGGGTGAAATTTTAAGTGATGAAATGATTGAAAAACTTGTACGTGCAAAGAACTTCCTTTCTGCTATGGGAATGCTACGCCAATTAGAGTTTTCACTTTTTGATTTTGAACTTCATACGAAACTTTATCAAGGGGAAGAAGTACAAAATTTACTTGATACAATTAGAGAGAAAACAGCACTTATCAAGACACCGTCATACAATAAATTCCAAAATGGTTTCTCACATATTTTTGTAGGTGGATATGCTGCCGGTTATTACTCTTATAAATGGGCTGAAGTTCTCAGTGCCGATTGTTTTTATGCCGTAGTTGATGAAGGTATTTTTGACTCAAAAACAGCACTAAAATATCGTGATGTAATTTTACATGGCGGCGGTGCGAAGTCTATGCAGGAACTTTATGTAGAGCTTATGGGCAGAGAAGCAGATACAAACCAATTACTACGACTAAATGGAATTAATGCTTGAGAGTCTTTTTACTTTTAGTCTCTTTATTTATACTCGCTTTTGGAGGTGATACTTTGAAGATCGCAACATACAATGTAGAGAATCTTTTTGATCTGCAAAAAAGCGGGCATGAATATAAAGAGTATATCCCTTTTTCCCAATCAAACTGGGATAATCGTAACTATAAAACGAAACTAAAAAATCTCTCTAGAGTAATCAAAGATATCGATGCAGATATAATTGCTTTGGAGGAGATTGAGTCTAAGCAGGCTTTAGATGATCTAAAATTTCAGCTCAAACGTGACGGTTTGTATTATCAATATGCAAAAATTGCCAATGCAAAAAACACTACGATCAAAGTTGCAATACTTTCAAAGTTCCCTTTTGTGTATACAAAAGAGTTGGTAGTGGGATATGCCCACTCATTTAGAAATATTTTGGAAGTGAAATTAAAAGTTAATAATGAAGACCTCTATATCTTTGTAAATCACTGGAAATCAAAAGCAGGACCTGAATCTCAAAGAATTTCTTATGCAAAAACCCTTAAAAAAAGGATACAGGAGCTTGGAAATAAAAATATTATCGCTTTGGGTGACTTTAATTCCCACTATGAAGAGTACAAAAGTTTCAAAAGAAAGAGAAAACTCAACGATACCGACGGTATTACTGGAATAAATCATATATTAGGAACAATAAACTATCAAAAAAAGAGTTCTGCTACTCAAAATATAAAATATAATGAGTTATATAACCTTTGGTATGACATAGAAGAAAATGAGCGTTACAGCTACATCTATAGAGGTAAAAAAGAAGCATTGGATAATATTCTGATTTCATCATCTCTGTTAGATCACAAAGGAATAGACTATAAAAAAGACTCTCTTAGCAACTTTGCCCCGAAATATCTTTTTAAAGGGAAAAGTATTTACAGATGGCAAATGAGCCGTGGTAAAGTGAAAAAACATAAAGCCCAAGGATACTCTGATCACTTGGCTGTTATCGCAGAATTTACTCTAGGCACCAATCAATAGGTGATTTACCGTTTTCCATAAGATATTGATTCGTTTTGGAAAACGGCTTTGAACCAAAAAAACCTCTATAAGAAGAGAGAGGTGATGGATGTGGTGCTTTTAAAATATAGTGCTTACTTGTATCAATAAGCTTCTCTTTCATCTGTGCAGGTTTTCCCCACAAAATAAATACAACATTTTCTTTATTGTCGCTGATCGCTTTGATTGTAGCATCTGTAAAATGTTCCCAGCCCAAGTCTTTGTGAGAAGCCGCATTCGCCTCACGAACAGTTAAAACGGCATTGAGTAGAAATACCCCCTGCTCCGCCCATTTAGTAAGCTCACTCGTACGCGGATAAGGACATCCGATATCGTCACTTAATTCTTTAAAAATATTAACAAGCGAAGGGGGATGTTTTACTCCGTTTAAAACCGAAAATGCCAAACCGTGTGCTTGATTTGGACCGTGATAGGGATCTTGTCCAAGAATTACGACTTTTATATCATTAAAATCGGTAGTGTTATATGCATTGAAAATATCTATATCTTGAGGATATATAGTATGTTGGAGTTGTTCTTGAATCAGAGTATGTTTTAGCTCTTTTAAATAAGGCTTTGTCAGCTCTGCAGCTAAAACATCTCTCCAGTTTTTATTTGTTATTTTTGCTTCTAATGACATCTCTTAGAGTCTTTGTGGCATCTCATCTTTAAAAGCCACTGCTTCTGCACGTTTAAGAAGTTCCAGTGCACCGTTATTGATCATTAGTTCAGCCATCTCTAGTCCCATATTTTGACTATCAGAAATATTCTTGATCATTTTCTCTTGCATAATATTTGTACCATCGCTAAAACCGATCATAGTACGGAACACAACATCATCACCGTCAATTACAGCATTACATGCAACAGGTGCAGAACAACCAGCCCCTATTTTAGAGATAAAGTCACGCTCAATCTCTGTACATATAAATGTATTTATATCTTTTAAAGATTCAGCTATTTCACGTACTTTTTCATTACCACACACGATCTCAATACCAAGGGCAGCCTGTCCCATAGGTGGGATCATCATATCAAGTGATAATTTTTCAACATGAGGGATATCTTTTAGTAAGTCTAATCTGTTTAAACCGATAAACGCAAGGATAATAGCATCATATTGCCCTTCAGCAAGTTTTCTTAGACGCGTATTTACATTACCGCGTAAATCTTTTACTTTTAAATCCGGTCTTTTAGAAAGCAGTTGCATACGACGTCTTAAACTTGTAGTCCCAACTACTGCACCTTCTGGTAATTGATCTAAAGAACTGTATTTATGAGATAAGAATACATCACTTTGATCTTGACGCTCAGTTACAGCAACAAGTTCCAAACCTTCAGGAATGTAAGTTGGAACATCTTTTAAACTATGAACTGCCATATGTGCATTACCTGCCAGCATTTGGTCTTCAAGCTCTTTTGTAAAATGTCCTTTTCCACCAATAAGTGCCAGTGGTTTATCTAACACCTTATCTCCGTTACTTACAATCTTGTTTAACTCTACTTCAATCTCGGGATATGCTTTTTCTACTCTCTCTTTAATATGATACGCCTGCCATAGTGCTAGATCTGATACTCTTGTTGCTATTACTAATTTTTCCATTACTTAACCGTCTTATACCCTTTTTTCTTCTCATCAAGTTTTCCGTCGATATACACTGTCGGTGTCCCAGATACCATTAATTCATTTGCAACATCAAAATCATCGTTTACATGTTTTAAAACAGCAGGTGTATTAATATCTTTTTCCGTCAAATTCGTTCCAACAGCTTTGTTAAATGCTTCTAAAATCTTTTTTACGTTAGTTTCTCTTGGGTTAACTTTAATATCATACATTTTAAGAGTGACGTCTTTTACACCTTGCATCTCAGCAGCAGTCGCCATTTTTACTATATGCACAGATGCCGGATGAATTCTTTCAAGCGGTAAATGGTAATAGTAAATTGCAAACTTCTTTGGATCTTTTTTCATATCTTTGATTGCACCTGGGATGAAACCTTTACAAAACGGACATAAAGGATCTGAGAAAAGGACTACTTTGTGTCTTGAACTTTTATTACCATAAATTAAATTCTCTGATTTATAAAATTTATTTTGAAATTTAGGTTTTATTTTTTCTACGAGACTTTGACCACTTTCTAGATCTGTAAGCTCTTTTGTTACAACAACTCCGTTAGAAAACCAGATCATTCTTTGTTTCACTAATTGTTCCGGTTTATCTTTTAAATGTGCTTCAACTTCAACAATGTAGCCGTTCCAACCTTTTAATTCTTTAAGTGGAATACTCTCTTGCACTTTAACACTAATTGATTCTATTCTAGTATTTTCTTCAAATTTATCTGTTAAAAACTCTTCAAGTTTTTCATTAGCACTATTGGCCGAAAGTGAACTACTTAGAAGAAGAGTTATGCTCAATAATCTCAACATCAATAACATCGGTATCCTTTTTTAAATTTGATTCATCTTCAAAAACTGAAGTATTACAGTGTTTTGATTTTACATTATAACGGTTAACAATCATACTCGTAATAGCACTAAACTGTAATAATACACCAATAATATCTGTTAAAAATCCTGGTAGAATAAGTAATATTGCTCCAAAAAGTGTAAAAAGGTTTAATCTTTGAAATTCTTGTAAGTCTATACAGTTATAAGAAACTGCTTTCATATTTTCGAAAATAGTATTGCGGAAGTTTACAAGTATCATAATACCGACAAAAGCACTTGCTAGAATTTCTAAAAATGTTGTAAGTCCACCGATTGCAGATGAGATATTAACCGAAATCAATACCTCAAAAAAAAGATATATTAAAAAATATACCATTAGATCATTTCCATAATCTTCTCAAAAATTGCATCGGCTTTTACCTCCATCTTTTCAGTAGTTGCTCTATCATAGATTTGTACGTTGCCGTTTTCAAGCTCTTTACCGATAATAACAGTATAAGGAAAACCGATAAGTTCTGCATCTTTCATCTTAAAGCCGAATCTGTCTTTACGGTCATCTAAAATAACTTCAATTTTTGCTTCTTGAAGCTTAGAATACAGCTCTTCACCTAAAGTAACCTGAGCTTCATCTTTAATGTTACTTATCATAATATTAACCATATACGGGGCTGTCTCTTTTGTCCAGATACATCCGTTTTCATCGTGATGCTGTTCAACAACGGCAGCAACTAAACGTGAAACTCCCATACCGTAAGTTCCCATAATAAACGGCTGTGCTTTACCATTTTCATCTAAGAATTCAGCTTTAAGCGGTGCAGAGTATGTAGTACCAAGCTTGAAGATATGCCCTACTTCGATCCCTTTAGTGAACGAAAGTTCACCATCACAATATGGACATGTATCACCCTCATTTACTTCGGCAATTTCAGCAAAATAAGCTACTTCGCTAATAACACTTAAATCAACTCCGACAAAATGGTAATCACTCTCGTTCGCTCCACAAATCATATTTGCAGCATCTTTTAGATCTACATCGATTACATGTTTTGCTTTATCTTGATCTAATGGCCCGATAAAACCAGGTACTAGTCCAATCTCTTGCAGTTCTTCTTCAGTGACATCTACAATATCAAGGGCATCTGTAGCATTTACCGCTTTTACCTCTTGTAGATTATCGCATCCTCTTACAAAGAATAAAACTATCTCACTAGAGTCCTCGTAAATCACACGTTTAGCTACACATTTGATAGTGTAATACGGATCAACTTTAAAGAACTCTGCCAAATCCTCGATAGTTTTTGTATCTGGTGTTTGAAATTTGTTAAATGTAGCTTCAGGAGCTTCAGGAATTGTTTTTCTAGCACTTCTTTTTGCAGCTTCTATATTTGCACCGTACTCACATTTTGAACATACAGCAATTGTATCTTCACCGCTGTCAGCAAGTACCATTAACTCTTTTGAACCGCTTCCACCGATTGCACCGCTATCTGCTTCAACAACTCTGAAATCTAATCCTAAACGTGTAAGAATCTTTTTATATGCCGCTTCAACAGCATCAAATTCACGGTCAAGGTCTTCATAAGAACTATGAAAGCTGTATCCGTCTTTCATAATAAATTCACGTCCGCGCATAAGACCAAATCTTGGTCTTGCTTCATCACGGAATTTTGTTTTTATTTGGTAAAGGTTTAAAGGTAAGTTTTTATATGATGTTACACGGTTACGAACTAAATCAACCATCATCTCTTCATGTGTCGGACCTAAAACAAAAAGGTTTTCTTTGCGATCGCGAAAACGTAAAAGCTCTTTTCCAAATTTTTCAATTCTTCCACTCTCAGCCCAAAGGTCAGCCGGTGTTACAAAACTAAGTTCTACCTCTTGTGCCGAGATTGCTTCCATCTCTTCATTGATTACGTTTTCAATCTTTTTGATTACTTTTTTTGCAAGAGGCATATAGTTGTAAAGACCTGCTGCTACTTGAGAAATAAAACCTGCACGAGATAAAAATATATGGCTCGGAAGTGTCGCCTCGTTTGGCACTTCTTTCGATGTAGGTATAAACGCTTTACTTCTTCTCAAAAATTAATCCTTTTTCATATAATGTTTATATTTGTCCGGAATGTTGTCATTCTGGCTATTTAGCATATACTGCATTGCACCTGTTGTGCTGTCACTTTTTGCCTCAGTAGATACTTCTCTCATCTTTTTTGTCATATCGTGTAAAAATCTTTTAATCGCTTGATTTGCCATTTTTTCAGCTTCTGTTGCGCATTCCTCTGGAATAAAACCTTTTTTGAGTGCTCTGGCCATCTCTGTTTCTACTGCTTTTTGTGCTTTTATATAGATCTCTTTGATCATTGGTTCAACATTTAAAGCATCAAGCCATTCATAAAAAGCAACTACACTTCTTCCCACAATACCGTGTGCTTTTCTTACATCTTGCTCACGTTGCGCTTTATTAGCATTTACTACATCTTTAATATCATCGATGCTAAAAAGGTAGATTCCCTTTTTACATCCTATTTCAATATCGCGAGGGATAGCCAGGTCAAACCAAAAACGCTCAAAATCAACATCTTCGATAAGTTCACTTGTGATAATAGGATATTGTGCACTTGTAGCAGTAAAAATGATATCAAACTCATTTACTGCTTTGTCCAAATCACCAAATTCATAAACATTTGCAGCACACATATCTGCAAGCTGAATAGCTTTCTCTTTTGTTCTGTTTGTTATGTATGTTTCTACACCGTATGAGATCAGATGTTTTGCACAAATTTCACTCATCTCACCAACACCAATTACAAGTGCTTTTTTCTCAGAAAGATTTGCTACTTTTTCTTTTACCTGTGCAATAGCTACAGATGCAACCGAAACAGGTTTAGAAGAGATCTCCGTAAAATTTCTTACTTTTGCAGCAGTTTTAAAAGCATGTTCAACTGCTCTAGACATCTTTTGTTCACAATAGCCTTTCTCTTGAGCAAATTTGAAAGCATCTTTTAACTGCCCTGCAATTTGTGTCTCACCTACAACCATAGAATCGATCGAACTTGCAACTGCAAAAAGATGATGAATTGCACTAGAATCATCTACAATCTCTGCTGTCTCTTTAATGAACTCTTTTGTCAGACCCGACTTAGAAGTTAGAAGATAAAGCATATGTTCAAGTGCACCCTCTATATCACTACAACAACCATAAAGCTCAACGCGGTTACAAGTAGCAAGTATCATAGCCTCACTGATTACGTCACATTTTAAAAGATTCTCTAAACAAGTCTCTTTTTGTTCATCCGTATATGTGAATTTTTCTCTTAGTGCAACATCGCTATTTTTATGTGAAAGACTTACTATTAAATAATGCATCGTTAATAACTTCTCTTTATCATAGTTTCTAAAATTGCAACTAATTCTTCATCATCTTTCATTGCTTCTTGAGCTTCGTTTGATAGTTTTTGTGCAAGTGCAAACGATTTTTCAATTGTTTGATAATGTTTCATATTTGCTTTAATCCACTCTGCATCTTCGCTTGAGAGCTCTTTGGTATGAAGAGATACAAGACGGTGTTTGTCTTGTTCATCCATAGCATGATACAAATAGATATACGGCAATGTACATTTACCCTCTACAAAATCATTCATAGCAGGTTTACCGAGTGTCGCTGCATCAGAAGTAATATCTAAAATATCATCAATAATCTGGAATGAAAGACCAAGATTTTTACCATATAGGGCATGTGAAGCTGCATTTTTTCCAGCTAGCAGTGCACTTGCTTTAGCCGCTGCTTCGATCAAAGTAGCCGTTTTCAGATAAAGCATGTCAAGATAAAGATGCTCATCAGAGTTAAATGATTCTGCCATCTTAACATCCATCATCTCACCTTTGGAGAGGGCTGTTACCGAAGCAGCAATAGTTTGCGCAACAAGTTTATCAAACACTACTAATTCCGTAAACGCTTTAGAGTAAAGAATATCTCCAAGCATTACAGCTGTTTTACTACCGTCTGTTGCATTTACAGATGCTTTACCGCGACGAGTCATCGCTTCATCAATTACATCATCGTGTAACAGAGATGCGGCATGAATCAGTTCTACAATTGCAGCTAAAAGCGGAGCATCTTCATGATCTTTGGCAATTTTTAAAATCAATTTAGCACGAAGTCTTTTACCGCCGCTTAACGTTGCAAATAAACGGCTTACTTCTTCATAATTTATCTCATCAATCAGTCTTTTGATCTGCTCTTCTACTCTTTGCATCACTCTCGTCTTTAATTGTTTTTCAAATCTTCTAAAGTCACTTGAACTTTGTTATTAAAATTGTATAGTTCAAAAATAGCTTCGTTTTTTTCGTAATCAAACTCTTTAAATTTAACTAGAATGTACGGCACATTAAAATTAGTCGCTCCCCGAGGCTTTACAGCTACTCGAAAGCTTTGGTTCTTATGGTTTAGTTCCAATACGTTTTGCGCTACTTGTTTATCGTACGATCGCAGAACTACTAAGCCGCCGTTTACATATAGAGTCCATCTAAATGTAAAGAGTTTTATTTTATTTTCGTATTTTACAAGAATTTTCTTTTGCTGATCCTTTTGTAAAGAAATTTTTCTCATTTCCTTGTACTGATCAGCAGAAGCTACACTAAAAAGTAATATTAGTGTGATAAAGCCTTGTAAAAATACTCGCAATTGTTTATTCGCTTTTTGAAACGATAGAACCTGTTAACTCGATATATAAAGATTTTGCTTTGATGTCACAATCTCCACCGTTTTCAAATTCAAACTGCTTGATTGCACCTTCGATATCATCATGTCCAAGATGTTTCTCTAACAATAACTCCATAGCTGCCATTTTTTGAATAAGCAGTTCAAGGTCGTATCTTACAACATCGTTGTTTGCAGTAAATACAACATCTAGAAATTTTGATTTTGGAGAACCGTTAAATACACTCTCTTCATCTTCAAATAATGCTTCATAATTCATTAGTTTTCTTCCTTTTTTTCAATAATTTGTGTACCTACACCCTCTGAAGTAAACAACTCTAAAATCATAGAGTGCTCTAACCTTCCGTCAATAATGTGTGCTTTGTGTACACCACCGTCTATAGCTTCTAAACAAGCATCAACTTTTGGAACCATACCACCATGTATCGTACCATCTGCTTTTAAATTTTCAACATCCGCTTTTGTTAAGCTAGATATTAGGTTCATATCTTTGTCTAAGACACCCGCAGTGTCTGTTAAAAAGATAATTTTATTTGCCCCGATTGCTTTAGCAACTTGTGATGCACAAAGGTCTGCATTGATGTTATATCCAGGGTGACCCATCTCATCATCAGCAGCAATTGGTGCAATTACAGGGATAAAGTTCTCAGCAATAAGATTTTGAATAACTGAGGCATCAACATCTGTGATATTTCCCGTCAGTCCCCATTTCTCATAATTTTTCGGTTTTGCTTTAATGAAATGAGCATCTTTACCGCTTACTCCAATAGCTTTAGCACCGTGAGAGTTTAAAAGTGAAACTATCTCTTTATTAATTTCACCACTTAAAATCATCTCAACAATACGCATAACATCCGGAGTAGTTACACGCTGCCCTTCAATAAATTCTGTACCGATATTTAAAGCTGCAAGCATATCCGTGATTTTTTTACCACCGCCGTGGATAATTACAGGTTTGATACCCACTAAATACATAAGTAAAATATCTTCTGCAAATTTCTCTTTTAATTCCGGTGATGTTTGTGCAGAACCACCATATTTTATAACAACGATCTTTTTACGAAACTCCCTGATAAACGGAAGTGCGTCAAGAAGTGTTTTTACTGTTTCTATTTTAGTTTTCACTCTATTTTTCCTAAAGTTATAATTCTGAAATTTTACCGTATTTTAGTTCCAACTCCAAGTCTAATAACGACAAAGGCAAACCAAACTTTTCAATTTTCACAAAATCTTTAAAAGTTACCAATAAACTTTCACTTTTATCCTTGCGTAAAATTGCTTCAAGTTCCTCTTTTGTAAAGTTATGATGATCCTCAAAATAATGCTTTGCAACAACCTCAGGCAAATAAGAATCAAGCCTTTGCGGTCTGGCAATTGCCGTTACTAAAGACATCTTAGATGTTTCATCTTTTAGTGTTGTTACCCTTTTGAAGTCTTTATCCTCTTGTAATACCATGGCAAACTTACCTTTCCAAAGTCTTTCTCTGTAAGGACCACTTGGTAGACAAAAATTGTTTTTAGTAGGGACATCAAGTAAAATATCAAGCTTTTTAATATCATGTTTTGAATAAGCATCATCGAGAAATATTTTCTCAATACCCATCTCTTTTGCCTTATTTATTGCAACTTTACGATCTTCACTTACAATTACGACCGCATTTGGAAGTTTTTTGGCATAGATCATAGCTTCGTCACCGCTTTGTTCCACATCTACCAAAATATTCTCTTTATCTTTTACAATTACCAAACCTTTGGATTTTCTTCCGTAGCCGCGTAAAACCACTGCAATATTTTTTTGATTATGAGCAAGAGCTGTTACAAAAGGAGTTTTACCACTTCCACCAACAACTAAATTTCCGACACTGATAATCTCTATACCAAAGTCTTCAGGCGTCGTATATTTAAAGCGAATCCACATAATAAAACAATATAAAAGTGATAAAGGATAAAGTAAAAAAGAGAGAATTTTTTGGAAAAACTTCGGGTTGTAGAGATACTCTTCAACCCAAAATACGAAAGATTTTTTCAAGTGTATTAAACTCTTGTTTTTGCTATTTTTTTAACAGTAGCAATTACCTTTTCAACATCTTCATCACTCATATGAGCGTAAATAGGAAGTGATAAAACTTGTTGATACGATCTTAGTGCAACTGGAAAGTCGTTTACTCTTAACGAATATTTTGACTTATAGTAAGAGAGTAGATGCAGTGGAATATAATGCAATCCTGTCGCTATACCTTCTTCTCTTAGCTCTACTGCAAAAGAGTCACGGTTTTTGTCAATCTTGATGATATATAAACTAAACGGATGTTCATCGTTACTCATATCAGGAATAGTAACATGGTCAACACTCTCAAGTTTTTTGCTATATAAGTTAGCAATTTCTTGCTGTCTAGCAATATTCTTATCTTGCTCTTCAATCTGTGCTCTTATATATGCAGCATTGAGCTGACTTAATGAATAATCATTCCCAATATCTACAACATCATAAATATATTCTAGTGCATCTTCATCACGTACAATTGCATGATTAGCAAGCAATCTTGCACGTTCAATTATCTCATCATCATTTGTTACAAGCATTCCGCCGTTACAAATATTTTTTCTTAAGTGCGGAGAGAAATTAAAACACACAATATCAGCACCAGTCGAACCTATTTTTTGCCCTTTGTAAGTAGCACCAAGAGCATCACAGGCATCTTCAACAATTTTTACATTGTAAATTTTCCCCATAGAGTACACACGTTCGAGATCAACTGTGGCACCAGCAATATGTGTTACGATAACGGCTTTTAACTTTTTCGATTTATTGTCTTCTAAATAGTTTTCTAGTTTATCTAGGTCCATATTGTAGTTATCTGCGTAAATATCAATAAATACAGGTTCTGCATCGAAATGACGTACAACTTCAGGAACACTTGGATGTGCATTTACAGAACATACGACTTTATCCCCGCGTTTTAAATCAAGTGCCAACATTGCTAAATGAAGAGCTGATGTACCATGAGAAGTTGCAAGAGCATATTCCGCACCGACATATGAAGCAAATTCATTTTCTAATTCTTCAACTTGATTGATTGCTTCACCATCTAAGGCATCACTAACATTTGAATGTGCTTCACGAGAACTTTCATACTTGTTAAATGGTATTTCCATACTATGTCCTTTATAAAGTTATATCTCTAGGATAATTAAAATCATGGTTTAGTGTCCGAGATGTCAGTTTTGCAATAACCGGCATCTTACGCTTAAAATGGTTGCCGAAAATACGTTTGATAATCATCTCAAGCATTTTGGCATCCACACCTTTTGCAATAACTTCCTCTTTTGTAAGTCTTTGATCTACATAGAGTTTCATTGCACCATCAAGCTGTTCATACGTATATCCCAGATCAGCTTCATCACTTTGCCCTGCCCATAAATCGGCAGAAGGCGGCTTATCTATAATACTTTGAGTAACACCTAGATAACGAGCCAGTTCAAACACTTCACTCTTATAAAGATCGCCTATTGGGTTAATGGCACTTGCCAGATCTCCATAAAGCGTTCCGTATCCAAGCATCAACTCGCTTTTATTACTTGTTCCAAGGACTAAAGCCCTTTCACGTGCTGAGATATCAAACAAAGTAGACATACGCATACGTGCTGAGAAGTTTCCTTTTCTCAAGTTATCAAGATTAGGATGCATCTCTTCAAATGCTTTTAGCATCGGTTCAATAGAGGCTGTTTCATTTCTCAGACCAAAATCCTGACAAAGTGCATCTGCATCGTCAAGTGAATTTTGAGATGAGTAATGTGACGGCATTTTAACACATAAAAGATCATCACCGAATGCTTTGTGAGCAAGTACGGCGACAACGGCAGAATCCAATCCGCCACTAAGACCCACGACCACTTTTTTAATCCCTGTTTTTCCCACTTCATTTTCTAAAAAACTTACGAGATAATCAGTTATTTGTGAATACTTACTCATAATTATACACTAAACCTTTAAAAAATATTAACTTTTTAAATTATATCTTTTTAAAATTAACAAACTTCTTTATTCGCCATACGCTTGAGCTCATTACAGCTAAATCCAGCTTCTTTTCTTGCCTCAATATTGAGATCATCTGGACGCAAAAAACTGCGAGGGTAATATTTTTGGATAATATCAAAAAATATACTTGTATCTTTTTTTTCTAAATCACAGGCGTAAGAGAACCAGACATCCCCTTTTTTAACATGGTCTATCTCTTCTTGCAGGATTATAGTGAGTGCTGATTTGATTTTTTCTAACATATCGTTTTTAGGATAATTTTTTAATTTTTCTAAAATCATCGGTGTTGCATCAAGCCCGTTTGCTTCCAAATATCTCGGTACAACAGCCATTCTCTCGATCAAAGTCTGTGTTTTATAACTTGCTTCAAACAATGAATTATGTACCTCTATTTTTCCATAAGCAGATCCCAGTTTATTTAAAAGCTCTTCGAGCATCTCAAAATGGCGCACTTCATCATCGGCAACTTCCAGCCAATCTTCGTAAAATTTTCTAGGAAGTCCACGAAATCTATATGCAGCATCAAGAGCAAGATCGATTGCAGAATACTCAATATGTGTCACTGCATGAAGTAAATTAATCTGCCCCTCTTTTGTAGTTAAGTTTGAGCGTTTTGGTACTTTTTGAGGAGCTACAACTTGACAAAACCCCTCATATGCAGGTTCACTAAAAAGTTTTGCTTTTTCTTGTGAAACAAAGTCTATTTCCTCTTTTTGAAATTTTTTATAAAAAGTTCTAAATTGTTTCAGCTTTTCTTTGGGAGTTTTTAATTCCAAAATTTGTTCTAATTCTTTGTAAAAATCCATAAAGGAATAATGGTATAACTTTTCTTAAAAAAGCGAATGTGTTTTGTAAATAAATAGTAGGTGGGAGTAGGAGTAAATAGTTTATTTGCTTGTAGAGCATGATACGAAAGTATCATACCTGATTTTACTTAGTGAGCACGATCACCTGTATTGAAATAGAAGTACATTCCTGCACCAACTACTAAAACAGCACCGTAAACAATTGCCATAAGTTCCATATCATTTCTCCGTATTTATTATTTAAAAAGCGTGATTATACTTTTTATATCTTACGTTTGTGTTAAGGTAAAGAAATTAAGAGTTTGATTAGTATCAATACTATACAATTCTTTAATATAAAGAGAAAAATAGTTACACCATTATTTATATTCTCAAATGGAGCAAATATGACGATAAAAATGCAACCTATGGGACCATATCAAACGAACTGCTATATCGTAACAATAGATGGAAAAGATTTTATAATAGATCCCGGTGTAGGTGCTACAGAGTGGGTAAAAGCAAATATTACAAATCCCGTTGCAATTTTAAATACACATGGACATTTTGATCATGTGTGGAGCAATGCAGAGCTGCAAAAAGAGCTTGGTATTAAACTTTACACGCCCCAAGGTGATGTTATGCTACTACAAGGGAGTAACTGGATGCCTGATCTTCCCCCTTCAACACCTGATGTAGAAGTTGTGGGCGATCAAGAATTTGACTTTGGCGGCGTTAAAGTCAAGTTCCGCCACTTTCCGGGACATTGTCCGGGATGCAGTACTATCGAGATAGGGGATGCTATGTTTAGCGGTGATTTTATTTTTGAGAGAAGTATCGGAAGAACCGATTTTCCCTATTCATCACCTGAAGATATGAGAAAATCTCTTCAAAAGTTCAAAGAACTCGACTACGATAAAACAGTTTATCCTGGTCACGGCGGTACAACAACCATAAAACAAGAACAACAAAATTCAGATTATTGGATAAGCACACTATGAGTACATTTGATAAAAAAGCAAAAGATTGGGATAAAGGTGACATCCAAGTTCAGGGTGCCAAAACAATTGCCGAAGCGATAGAAAAAAATTTTGAATTGTCAGATGACATGGTACTGATGGATTTCGGTGTAGGTACTGGACTACTTGGATTTGAAATCGCAAAAAAAGTACAAAAAGTTTACGGTGTAGACACTTCACGCGGAATGCTTGAAAAACTCAAAGAGAAAAATACTCCAGAACTAAATATCGAAGCTATTCATCAAGATATTGTAGCAACTCCGCTTGATATGAAGTTTGACGGACTTATCAGTTCAATGACACTACACCATGTAGAAAACCTTGAAAAGTTTTTTACTACAATCAAAAACAACCTCAATAAAAACGGGTTTTTAGCTATTGCCGATCTAGAAAGCGAGGATGGAACATTCCATTCAGATAATGAAGGTGTGCATCACTTTGGATTTGATAAAGAGGAACTTTGTAAAATTGTAGAAAACTGCGGTTTTAAAAATGTATCTTTTGAAAATATCAATACAATTAAAAAACCGCACCGTGAATTCGGAGTATTTTTACTAAGTGCAGAAGCTTAGTACAATTACTTCTCCTTTTCCTTTGCAGCACTACCGCTATTTAATGCTTCTTTGTCTTGTAAAAGTTTTAATTTTAAGACATGCTTTTCAGTGATAACTGTTTTAAACTCTCCTTCAAAAACTTTTACATCTAGTACATATGCAATTACATGTACATTTCTTTTACGACCCTCTTTATGTCTGACACGCGCTATGACTTTTACCTCATCATGTAGTTTTACCGGAGATAAGAACTGACAATCAGATCCTACTAATACAACATTTTTTTCATTAACTGCTAACATAGCAGCATAATCAGCAGCTGAAAAAATAAAACCACCGTGAATCAAACCTACATTATCAGCCAGCATCTCAGGACTCGTAGTTAGTCTCACTTCAACATAACCATCTTCAAGGGTAATCACCTCACCACTTAGATCATGATTGATTTTTTCATGTGTTTTTATTAAAACCTGCTCATTTTCTGAGTATTCTTCTAATTCTAAATCTTCTTCTTGTTCTAATTCTTCTAAAATATCTTCAGCCATTACTTTTTATCCTTTACTAATCTTACGTATACTCTTTGCGGTGCAGGATACCCTTCTACCGTTTTAGTTTTATCATTTGGATCTAAAAAATCTTCCAAAGACTGTCCTTCAATCCACTCTGTTTTTCTTTGTTCTCCGGCATCGGTAATTGAAGTCTCCAAAACTTCAAATTCATCAAAACCTGCACGTAAGCACCAGTTTTTCAGTGCATTAATCGTCGGAACAAAATAGATGTTCGGAATCTTTGAATAACTAGATTCCGGACATAAAGCGATCGCATCTTCACCATCTATATAGAAAGTATCCAGGATCACTTCGCCCTCTTTTTCTAATCCACGATATAAGGACTTAAGCATAGCAACAGGATCACTACGATGATATAAAACACCTAAACAGAAAATCGTATCAAACTTCTCTTCATAGAACTCTAAATGTTCAACGCCTAAAAGCTCATACACAATATCTGTTTTTGCAAAGTGATTTATAAAATCAAACTGTGTTTTATAAAGCGGCGAAGGATCAAAACCAACTAAAAGTTTAGGTTTATCCTCCTGCATTCGAAACATATAATACCCATTGTTACACCCTATATCGGCAACTTTCTTATCTTTTAAATTAAAATGTTTTCGAATCAGATTGTACTTGATGTTGCTTTTCCATTCCGTATCTATGAAAAGTTCTCCAATAGCAAACGGCCCTTTTCTCCACGGCATCAACATCTTTGCAGTATTATAGATGAGTTCTTCATCGAATTTGCCATTTACTTTTACTGTGTCAGCGTATTCAACTTCACTCTCTACATCAGGTAGTTTTTCTAAAGCATCTCTGAGTGGAGCAATATTTTTCCATGTCATCCACTTTTTACGTTCTTCTTTGATCTTTTGTATATCCATTTAAGCTGTAACGTCCAAATTTTTTATATAATTGTAGCTAAATTTTATAAGGATTTTATAGTTATGACTTTAGAGAAAAAAGCTACCGTTATTTCAACTTCTGTTGCAGGAGTACTTGTACTACTTAAAATGACGGTAGGGATTTTAAGCGGTTCGATTGCCGTTCTTGCTTCAGCAATTGACAGTATGTTGGACCTCACAGTATCATTATTTAACTATTTTGCCCTCCACAATGCAGAAAAAAATCCCGATGACACTTTCCATTTCGGAAGAAGCAAGATAGAACCTCTTGCTGCTGTAATTGAAGGAACTGTAATCTCGTTTTCCGCTTTTTTCATCTTTTATGAAGCATTACAAAAGATCATTCACCCGCGCCCTATGGAGTATATGAACGAATCTATAGGTGTTATGGTAGTATCTCTCATCATTACTACTCTACTTGTAGGCTTTTTAGTTTATGTTGCAAAGAAAACGAACAATATGGTTATCCGCGCAGATGCACTGCACTATAAAACAGATATTTTTTCAAACGGAACAATTTTATTTGCATTAGGTGCCGTAGCTTACACGGGTGAAGAGTTGATAGATCCTATTTTAGGTATAGCTATAGCAATTTATATGGTGTATTCAACGTTCCCTATCATTAAAGAGGGAATTTTGATGCTCTTAGATGCTGCATTACCTGCTGAAGATATTAAAAGAATTGAAAAAGCGATCAGAAGCGAAATGGCGATGTCAGACTTCCATTTTCTTCAAACTAGAGAATCGGGTTCCCATATTTTCATCTCTTACCATGCAGTCTTTAACGTAAGCATCTCTTTATACGATGCTCACCTTGTAGCCGATAAGGTAGAAGCAAAAATACATGCTCTCTTTCCGGATAAAAAAGTACATATCCTCACACATATGGATCCGTATGACGATTCAGATATAAATGAGGAAGAGGAACAGTGGTAAAACTACTTTAGCTTCTTCGCTTTATAGTTTCTGTTTGCAATTGCTTCTAAAAATACGGTTGCATACGAGCCTTTAGGAAGTGAGAAGCTGATCGTTAAAATATCAAAATTATTTTTATAGTCTAACTTTAAGTTCTCAGGGAAAATAATCGCTTCACGACGATACCCTTTTTCATATAAAAATTCATCATCATACTTTCTCTCTACTACTCTTGCTTTGTCACGTGCACGAAATACATCTCTTCCGCAAAGTAATCCCGTAGGCACTACCTTGTGCTCTTTAAAATCTTTTTCCTGTGTTGTTTTCGGCGTAAAGAGTTTTCCTTTTACATCCATATAAATATCACCTTCTAAAAGTGCAAACTCACCGTTATTGTTTTCACGGCTGAAAACTACTCTATCAACCAACCAGTCATTAAAAAACTGACTTTGATAAACAGAAATCAAAAAGTTTTTTACTTTTGCATCACTAATGTGTAGTTCCCCAGATATCATCTCTTTTGCTTGTTCAATTGAATCCTGATCACGTCCAAAACGCTGATATCCAAAATAGTTAGGTAGTCCGTTTTTTATAATTTTCATAGCTCTTTTTTCGATCTGTCCTGCCATGATTTGATCAACTTCGAAGAGATTAATCGTAAAACTGTTTCCTTTTAAATCTCCCATACGGATCGAATGTGTATGGTATGTTTTACCCACTACCTTTATGTTTGAATGTTTAAACTTTTTGAGGGCTTTTTCATATTTTGCCTCAACTGAAATATACTGCGTTGTTGTTGCATGTTTGTCTTTCAGACCGGCATACCCTATTTTTTGGGCTTCTATTCCTAAAAACTCGGCAAAAGCCGCAATCATATCCCATGTTGTAATTTCTACTTTTTTGATTTTTAAAATTAAAAAGTTTCCTTTACCTTTAAAGTCAACTCCTATCTCATCAACTATAAAGTCATCTTTGTTTTGTTCAAACTTAAAATAAAGTGTCTCTTTATCTTCTAAATATTCTCTTTGCATTTTTATTTTACAGTGAAAACCTTCTTGATGAGCAAACATTTTAATGTTTAGCCGGAAAGAAAAAAGGTTTACTCTGCTACTCCTTTTTTATAATTCTAAACGTTGAAGTTCTCTGTTTGCTATTGCAATATCTTTTTTGATTGCATCTCGTAGCTCATCGATACTTTCAAACTTTTTGTTCTCTCTAATGTAAGCTATAAAACTGATCTCAGCTTTCTCTTCACAGAGTACCTTTCCATCCAGTATATGTGATTCAATCGCAAAGCTTCCATCAGTACTTACACGGTGCCCGACAAAACTCACAGATGGATGAAAATGTTCCTCATCATCTATACGTGTAGTTGTTACATACACACCCTCTTTAGGGACTAAAAACTCTTTAGCCTCGATGTTAATCGTAGCTACCAGTTCTTTTGCACCGATCCCTTGTCCCGTAATTTTTTTACCGCATATTGTATAGTTATGCCCTAAAAACTCATTGGCACCTTTAATATCGCCTATTGAGAGTTTATGACGAATCTTATGTGAATGTACCGAATCGTTATGGTGTTGTACCTCATCAACTACAAGTACTTCTCCGTCAAACAGCTCTTTTAAATCTTCATACGAATATCTTCTGTCTTTTCCAAAATGAAAGTCGTATCCGACCACTATTTTTTGTAGCTTTGGAAAATCATCTTTTAATAGTGACACAAAACCTGCACCGTCTAAATGACGAATATCATCTAAATCATAGTAATGGATCAAATGTTCTGTATGTTTTTCTCTAAAATGATTTGGTGTCAGGTTTGCATATCCAGTATTGATCACAACTATCACACCGTTTTGATCTAAATGGTGAAAAAGTTCCTGATGCCCAATGTGCATCCCGTCAAATCCACCGATAGCGATGCTTGTACTATTTTTCAAAGTAGTAGCAATACTCAAGATTCCCCTCTTTCCCTGTCGTTCTTGACGGCGCTTTATTTCTCAGCTTCCACCCTTTTAAACGACATGCATCTTCAAATCTAATCATACCATTTTCTATAGCTTTTTTATCAGTCACAACACCGTTTTTATCACGTTTTACTTCACGCCCAACCTCAAACTGAGGCTTGTATAGGAGTATGATATCCTTAGATGCTAAACGGTCAATGTCATCCAAAATATAGAGCAGTGAGATAAAGGCCACATCACTTACAATCAATTCAAACGGTGTCTCGCCTTCAAACTTTCTTATGTCACAATTCTCGAAAACGTGTACTCGTTCATCATTACGTAAAGAATGATGAAGCTGATCACTCCCTACATCTACACAAGTCACCTCTTTTGCACCCGCTTCAAGTAAAACCTGAGTAAATCCACCTGTCGAAGATCCTATATCAAGTGCCATTTTTCCGCTTGGATCGTAATGTATCTCTTCTATAAAATCTTTGAGTTTATATGCTGCGCGTGAGACATAAGATTTATGCTCTTTAACATTTACTTCCATACCTTCATCAACTTTAAATGAAGGCTTCGTTATTTCTTTGGAGTCAATAAGAACAAGTCCCTCTTTAATAAGAGTCTGCGCTTTATTTCTGGTTTCGGCAAAGCCTTTTTCAACTAAATAGCTATCAAGTCTCAAAGAAGCTCTCTCATCTCATCTTCGGTCAGTGTAGCCACACCAAGACTTACCGCTTTATCATACTTGCTGCCTGCATCTTCACCGTAGATCACATAATCGGTCTTTTTACTTACCGAGCCTGCAACTTTTGCCCCAAGGTTCTCAAGCATATCTTTGATTGCTCCGCGGGATTCACTCATTGTTCCTGTCAGAACAACTGTTTTGGCTTTAAATGGATTATCTTCAGCTTCTGCTTTTAATTCAGGTTCAAGCGGCTCTATAATCTCTAAAAGTTTTTTTATCGTATCTTCATTGACACGCAAAAATTCTAAGAAGCTCTCAGCCATCTCTTCACCGATACCGTCAATCTCTAAAAGCTGCTCTTTGCTTACTTCTAAAAATCCCAGCCCGAATTTTTGTGCGATCATTTTTGATGCTACTTCACCGATATGCTCAATCCCAAGAGCATTTATAAAACGCCACAGTTCACTTCCTTTTGCATTTGAAATCGCATCTAAAAGGTTCTGGGCTTTTTTCTCTTTAAACCCTTCAAGACTTAACAGCTGTTCTTTTGTCAAACTAAACAAGTCTAAAACAGAGCCTACAAGCTTTTCGTTAAAAAGTTGCTCTACAATCTTGTTTCCAAGTCCATCTATATTAAAACAAGGTTTCGAAGCAAAGTAAATAATTGAGTTTACTACCCTTGCATCACACTCTAGGTTTTGACACTTGATAAGTACATCCTCTTGCAGCAGTTCAGACCCACATACCGGACATGCACTCGGGCGTTTTACCTCTACTTCATTTCCTGTTCTTTCATTCTCTAAAACTTTAATGATCTTAGGAATAACATCTCCACTTCTAAGAATTATCACCTTATCGCCCAAGCGAATATCTTTACGTTCTATCTCATCAAAGTTATGCAAAGTCGCACGCTCAACTACTACCCCGTCAATATCTGTCGGTTCTACTACTGCTACAGGTGTTACCGCCCCGGTACGACCAACTTGAAGGACAATATCTTTTACAGTAGTGATCTTTTCTACTGCGGGGAACTTGTATGCTACCGACCAGCGAGGCACTTTTACTGTATATCCCATATCTATCTGAGAAGAGATCTCATTAACTTTAACAACCATACCATCTAACATCATAGAAAAGTTGTCACGCTCTTGCACCATTTTGTTATAGATCTCTTGAATATCATCTTTATTTTGACATACGCCACGAAGAGGCGGTTTTCTAAAACCAAGTGAATAGATATATTCCATTTTCTCATGAAGCAGTTTATGAGGCAGTGTATTTTCCCCAAGTCCGTATGGTAAAAACACAAGGTTTCTTGAAGCAGTAATATTAGGGTCTAGCTGACGTAGACTTCCTGCAGCGGCATTACGGGGGTTAGCAAACAATGCTTCCCCGCGTTTTAAACGCTCTTCGTTAATCTTCTCAAATTCATCTTTAAAAATTACGACTTCACCGCGAATCTCGATCAGATCTTTATGCTCAATCGTAAGTGGAATCGAGCGGATAGTTTTTACGTTTTGAGTGATAAGCTCACCCTCAACACCGTCACCGCGAGTGATCCCTTTTATCAGTTCACCGTTTTCATAAACCAGATCAAGTGAAGCACCGTCATATTTAGGCTCACAATAAAAAGAGATTTTAGAGTCAAGCTTATATGTTTTTGTAAGCCATTTATCTAGGTCATCTTCATTAAAGATATCTTCTAAAGACCACATACGAGAGAGATGTTTCTCTTTTGTAAAACCATCACTTACAATATCCCCGACACGTTGTGTAGGTGAATCTTTCAGAATCTCTAATGGATTTGCCTCTTCATAATCTACAACTTCATGGTAAAGTTTGTCATACCCTTCATCGGTCATGATCGGATCATCTAAAACATAATAGTGATATGCCCATTTGTTTAATAATTGTACTGCTTCTTTATACTCTTGATTATTCATGATGATATTTTATCAAAAGAAGCTAAAGTTTTACACTTTTGTATGCAACCATGTTCTTCTAGAATAGATGTACCAATAGATAACACCTTTGATCAGAGTCTCAATATTCATAATTATAAAAATAGCCACAATTCCAAAACCCATTTTGTAAGCGATATATGAAGGAATTACTCTAAAAAACCAGAGTGAACCAACGTTAATGTACAAAGTTGTTTTTGTAGCCCCTGCTCCACGAAGTGCCGAAGAGTAGACAAACATCAATGCCAATGGAATTTGTGCAAGACCTACCAAAATTAGATACTGTGAAGCTACAACGATTGTAGCAATATCTTTGGTAAAAAATGAAACTAAATATTCTGGAAACAGGATCATAAACACTCCAACAGTTCCCATAAATACATAAGCAATCCGCCCTGAAATGATTCCCATATTATAGGCTTTATCAAGGTCACGTGCTCCCAAATTTTGCCCGACAAGTGCCATTGCGGCAATTGAGAAGCCAAAACCAGGCATAAAGGCTATCCCTTCAATTCTAAGCCCTACTTGATAGCCTGCTAATTCTGCCGTACCGTAAGCGGTAATAATTCCGACAAAGATTAGGAAACTGAGGCTTGATATTCCCCGATCTAAAAATGCAGAATAGCCTACTTTTATTGCTCGAACCACGTCCACTTTTCTCACTATTGGAAGAAAATCGAGTTTTGCATTCATTTTTTTAATTAGTACATAGTAGGCTACTACATTAAAAAAGTATGCAATTACGGTTGCAACGGCTGCACCTTCGATCCCCATCTCTGGAGCTCCGAAGTTTCCAAAAATAAGTACATAGTTTAAGAATGCATTGAGTGCTGCTGAGAAGAGTTTTATGTACAAAGAACTTTTCGTATCACCTGCAGCTGAGAGTGCATTGTAAAGAAGATTATCCAAAAATATAAGAATAATTCCTAGAGATATTATGCGAAAATATGCTCCACCTTCACTTACAACATCAGGCGTTGCTCCCATTAAAGCATAAAACCATTCACTACCTGCATAACCTACAATAGTGATAAATATGCCAAAAATGATTGCTAAAATCACTAAAGAATACAGCAGTGACGATGCCCTGTTTTTTCTCCCGCTTCCAATAAAACGGGAAATAAGAGCATTACCGCCGACAACATACAAAGTCATCAATACGTTGATGATCATCATAAACTGAAAACTGATACCAACAGCTGCAAGTGCTGCAGTACTTAGTACACCCACCATAAGCATATCAATGAGAATTTGTAATATATCTACAAGATGTTTGAGTGCTGCAGGGATAGCAAGAGCGAAAACTTTTCTTGTATCTTGTGAAATTAATTGAATAATTTTGCTACCTCTTGCATCTCTTGCATCAATTCTTCTTTTGTTTCATATGTCAAAACTACTCTTGTTTTTTCTTCATCACCTCTTTGAGTTGAATCAAATACAAGTACATAGTGTACGATTTTGACTTTGTCACTATAGAGTTCTATCCATTCCAAACTCATCTCGGCAACTTCACCTTGCATATCTACAACAACTGCAGGATAAAGTCTTACCAAGTTGGTTAAATCTATATCACCCTCTTTTGATTTGTATATCAATTGTCTTCCTTCTTTAATGTTTTTTTGAGTACGCCTATTTTCATTTTGTAAAATGCTAAAAGTCCAAAAACAACTCCGATCGTAATAGAGACAATTCCCCAAAAATCATCTCTTTCATAAGCCATAATTACCCAGCAAAGATCAGCAAATAGATACACTATAACTGCTTGAAAAATTTTGCCTTGAAATGTCAGGAATGCTCCGATGTTGAGAAAAATTCCTCCAAGGACTGCAAAACTCATTGCGAAATCTCTTTAATTTTTTGTGTCCGTAAAACAAACATATAATACACTCCGCCTATCAGAAAACCTATTCCCATAATAGTAGTTATCTTTTCAAGTGAAAAATCTGCAACAGCTAAATACCCAATCATATAAGAGGTAAATGCAGCAGAACTTAAAAACAACATATCGTTATATGCCACTATTCTACCATAGTATTTCTCTTCAATATTTTTCTGCAATAATGTATAGCTATAAGACCAGAGCGTCGTCGTGAAAAAGCCGACAACAACACTTGCCGCCAAACTCAAATAAAAATTCTGCATAACATATGCCCATAAAAATACACCTAGTGCCTGAGCAAAAAATATATAAACAAGCCGTTTATTATTTAAAAGCTTGCCTAAAAACACCGGTCCTATAACCAAGCCTACTGCACGGGCAGAATGTAACAGTCCAAGAGCAAGTGAAGTCGCAATTATGCCAGCATAGTATTTATCCACCATTAATGCTACAAGTGCATCAAAAGCAGTAAGTCCCACAAAAGCATGAACTATCATCAAATGAAGTGCTTTTGGTGTTTTTTTAATATACCTGAAAGTATCTTGCATCATCTCCAAAAGCTTTTCCTGAGTTACTATAGGAGCTACATCTAGTTTAAGTGTATAAAGTAGAAAAAATGCGATAATGAATAGTCCTGCATCAAGTAAAAATGCTATTTTTATACCAAAAATATATACGACATAACCACTTACTGCCATTCCAAGTGTATAGGAAAATGACCAAATGATTGAATGGAGTTCGTTTGCCTTTTGTAATACTTTTGGATCTAAAATTTTTGGCAGTAAAGACATCTCTGTTGTAAAGTAAAATGATGCCGATGCCATTTTCACAAATATTAATAGATATAAATATAAAAGATCATCATGTGTTGAAATAAACACCAAACATGCAGTCGCTATAATTTCTGCAACAATTAATGTTAACATCAATTTTTTTGGTTGCAGCTTATCTATAAGTGCACCTGAAAAAGGTGCTTGAACAACACCTGCTAAAAAGTGAAGCATTGCCACAAACGACACAATTTCAGCACCAACTTCCATCTTAATCAGCAAGGTATAAATAGCAACATTACTAAACCAAGCGCCGAAGTAAGAAATTAATTGAATGGATGAAAGACGACGTAAAAGAGGCTCATGTTTTAAAAGTTGTAAATATCGTTTCATAAGCGAAGGTTATCATAATATAGTTAAATTTTTTTGTATTTTATTAAAGATTTTTTTCTCATGGTCGATATAATTGATAATTATTTTAGTAAACACAAGGAGTAGGTCATGGATGGCATAGCTAATGTTGCAAAACAGCAACAGTCTCATGTAGGTGATTTTCAAGGAAGAAGTGTTGAACAAAGTCAACACACTCAGTTACAACAAACAGCTGCACAAACTTCTCAAGCACAGGCAGTAAAGAGAATTACTTCTAAAGAAGATATGCAAGAATTGGTTCAAGAACTAAATAAAGCGATGGGACCAATTAGCACAAACATTAAATTTGGAGTTGATTCACAGGATATTTTTTATGTTTCAGTTATTGAATCTGAAACAAATAAAATGATCAGAAGATTTCCAGCTGATAAAGCACAACAATTATTACCAAAAATGCAAGAAGTGAGTGGGGTTCTATTCGACTCTAAGGGGTGAAAACTATTCTCCCCCTGCTCCTCGCATTTTCTTAAACCTTTCCATATATTTTTTTGCTATAAGCAAATTCTCACTTACAATTCGATACAATCTGCGTAATTATTTTATCACCAAAAAGGTTTTTTACATGAAAAAAAGTGTTAACAAGGTTGTTTTAGCTTACTCTGGTGGGCTTGATACAAGTATTATTTTAAAATGGCTTCAAGATGAATACAATGCAGAAGTTATTACTTTTACAGCTGATCTTGGACAAGGCGAAGAGGTAGAACCAGCTCGTGAAAAAGCACTTAAAATGGGTATTAAACCTGAAAATATTTTCATTCTAGACATTAAAGAAGAATTTGTAAAAGACTTCGTATTCCCGATGTTCAGAGCAAATACAATCTATGAAGGTGAATATCTTTTAGGAACTTCAATCGCAAGACCTCTTATCGCAAAAAAACAAATTGAAATTGCAGAGAAGATGGGTGCTGATGCAGTTAGCCATGGTGCAACAGGAAAAGGAAACGATCAAGTACGTTTTGAGCTTGGTTATTTAGGACTTAATCCTGACATCACTGTAATCGCTCCTTGGAGAGAATGGGATCTAAACTCTCGTGAAAAACTTTTAGCATATGCAAAAGAACATGGTATTGAAATTTCTCAAAAACACGTTGATGAAAATGGAAATCCAAAAATCAGTCCATATTCAATGGATGCAAATTTACTTCACATCTCTTATGAAGGTCTTCACCTTGAAGATCCAAACGCAGAGCCTGAAGATTCAATGTGGCTATGGACTACAGATCCTGTAAATGCACCAGATGAGCCAGAATACATCACTATCGGATATAAAAACGGTGATCCTATTTCAGTAAACGGTGAAGAGATGTCTCCTGCTACACTTCTTAAAAAATTAAATGATTATGGAAACAAGCACGGTATCGGACGTATCGATATTGTTGAAAACAGATATGTTGGTATGAAAGCTCGTGGATGTTATGAAACTCCGGGTGGAACAATCATGTTAAAAGCTCACCGTGCTATCGAATCTATTACAGTAGATCGTGAAGCTGCACACCTGAAAGACGAGATTATGCCTAAATACGCAAAACTGATCTACAACGGTATGTGGTTCTCTCCAGAGCGTGAAGCACTACAAGCATTAATCGACAATACACAACAACACGTTGAAGGTACGGTAAGATTGAAACTTTACAAAGGGAATGTAATGGTTGTTGGAAGAACTTCTCCAAAAACTTTATTCTCAGAAGCACATTCAACGTTTGAAGCAGACAATGTTTATAACCAAAAAGATGCGGAAGGTTTCATTCGTCTGAATGCACTTCGCTTTATGATTGCTGGTAAAGCTAGATAAAACTTAAAAAAGGAAAGTTATGATTAAAATCGATATGAATTCTCCTGAATTTATTGCTGAGATGGAGAAAACAGTTAAATTTACAGATAAAGTAAATGCTCAATTTGGTTGGGTTTACAACCCTCAAGAGGAAGTAAACGAAGGTGTGCAAATGGGTCTTGCACGTAATAAAATGATGTACGGAAAAAGATTCTGTCCTTGTTTTATGGTTGAAGAAGTAGACGGAAAAGCAAGAAGTGTTGATGACAGAATCTGTCCATGTAAACCTGCAATTGAGCATGAAATCCCAGATGAAGGGAAATGTCACTGTGGAATTTTCTGTACGCCAGAATTTGCAGCACAACAAAGAATTGAAATGGGTATGGAGGAAGCTGCCCACACACATTCAAGAGGCTTGACACAAGAAGAGTGTGAAGCATTAGTAAACAAAAGTGAATTAGATGGTGATGAACTGGTAGCTCTTTTAGAAGCTCGTTCTCTTGGTATGGTAGATTTTACAATTGTTGATGTTCGTGAGCATATGGAATGGCAAATGGGTCACATTAAAGGTGCAGACAAATTAGTGCCTACAAGTAGCTTTTTCCAAACTTTAGACCAAGCAGGACTTGCAAAAGATGAAAACATCTTAGTATATTGTCATGTTGGAAGCCGTTCTGCTCACGTTGCTAGAATTTTAGCAGATATGGGTTATACAAAAATCTCTAATTTAACTCATGGTATTGTTTCTTACCCTGGTGAGATTGAAAGATAGTCGAATGAAAGTATTACTTATCAAGGACGTAAAAAGTTTAGGCAAAGCTGGTGAAATTAAAGAAGTTAAAGATGGTTACGGTAAAAACTTCCTTATCGGGAAAGGTTTTGCTAAACCTGCAACTCCTGAAGTGTTAGCTGAGCACGATGCTGAACAAAAAAGACTAGCTGCTGAAGAAGCTGCTGAGATCGCAACACTAAAAGAGATGGCTGCAAAACTTGATAAAGCAGAAATTGTAATTACGAAAAAAATAGGTGAAAATGGTCACCTTTTCGGGTCTGTAACTAAAGATGAAATTGCTCAAGCTTTATCAGAACAACACTCTGTAGAGATCGACAAAAAACATATTACAGACAAAACTGCGATCAAAACAATTGGTGAGCATTCACTTGATCTAAAACTCGGTCACGGTATTCATGCTACACTTCACGTAGACGTTCAGGGAGAATAGAGAATTCATGTTTGACGCAACTACAATACTTGCCTATAAAGGGAAAAATAAAGCTGTTATCGGTGGTGACGGTCAGGTGACATTCGGGGACAGTGTTCTAAAAGGGAATGCTACAAAAATCCGTACACTGCACCATGGAAAAATTCTTGCAGGTTTTGCAGGAAGTACTGCCGATGCTTTTAATCTTTTTGACATGTTTGAAGAGTTCTTAGAGAATAAAAAAGGGGATATTTTAAAATCCGTAATAGAGTTCTCTAAAGCTTGGAGAAAAGACAAAGTTTTAAGACGTTTAGAAGCGATGATGATCGTTTTAAATAACGAACATATTTTTATTTTAACCGGAAACGGTGATGTAGTTGAGCCTGAAGACGGAGAGATCGCTTCTATCGGCAGCGGTGGAAACTATGCTATCTCTGCGGCACGTGCATTAAAAAAACATGCTGATCTTGATGAAGAGACTTTAGTAAAAGAGTCTTTATCTATTGCTGCTGATCTTTGTATCTATACAAACCACAATATTAAAACACTCATTTTAGAGGATAATAAATAATGGATATGACTCCTAAACAGATTGTCGAATATCTTGACAAATACGTTATTGGTCAGAAAAACGCAAAAAAAACTATTGCTTTGGCACTTCGTACAAGATACAGAAGAATGCAACTTGATGATGTAATGCGTCAAGAGATCAAACCGAAAAACATTCTTATGATCGGTTCAACAGGTGTAGGAAAAACTGAGATTTCTCGCCGTCTAGCAAAAATGATGAAAGTTCCTTTCATCAAAGTGGAAGCTTCTAAGTATACAGAAGTAGGATTTGTTGGACGTGATGTTGAATCTATGATAAGAGATTTAGTTGTAAACTCTATTTCAATTGTTAAAGAAGAACTAGAAACTGAGAATAGAGAAAAGATTGACAACTACGTGATTAACCGTATTGTTGAAAAACTTTTACCGCCTCTTCCTAAAGATGCCAGCGAATCAAAAAAAGATGACTACCAAAGACTTCTTGAGGCGATGGAAAAAAGAGTTGATTCAGGTGAAATGGATGAAAAAACAATTGAAATTGAACTTGATACAGCTTCACTGCAAGTAGAATTTGCAGATACTAATCTTCCTCCGGAAATGATTAAAGCGCAGGAATCTATTACAAAACTTTTTACATCTATCAATAAAGAGGAAAATAAAAAAGAGCTCAAAGTCAAAGATGCAAAAGTACTGCTTCGTCAAGAAGCAAGTGCAAAACTTCTTGATATGAACGCCGTAAATGCTGAAGCTCTCAGACGTGCAGAAAATGGTGGCATTATTTTTCTAGATGAGATTGATAAAATTGCTTTAAACGAAAAATCTCAAGGAAGAAACGATCCGTCTAAAGAGGGTGTACAACGTGACCTTCTTCCGATTGTTGAAGGAAGCTCGGTTTCTACAAAACACGGAACAATCCAGACAGATCACATTTTATTTATTGCAGCAGGTGCCTTTCACGTAAGTAAGCCAAGTGATCTTATTCCTGAACTTCAAGGAAGATTTCCTCTGAGAGTTGAGTTAGAAAGTTTAGATGAAGAAACACTTTATCAGATCCTTACACAAACTGAAAACTCTTTATTAAAACAGTATCAAGCACTCTTAGGTGTTGAAGAGATGGAACTAATTTTTGAAGATGATGCTATCAGAGCAATTGCACAGCTTTCACATCGTGCGAATGAAACTGCTGAAGATATTGGTGCTCGTCGTCTTCACACTGTATTAGAAAGAATTTTGGAAGATATTAGTTTTGAAGCAGATGAGTATAAAGGTAAAGAGTTCAGAATTACAAGTGAACTCGTACATGAAAAACTAGACATTGTCGTAGAAGATGATGATCTTTCCCGTTACATTCTCTAAAGGAGCTGTATGACAAAAGCAGGTTTCGTTTCACTTATAGGTAGACCTAATGCGGGTAAAAGTACCCTAATGAATTCCCTTCTGGGTGAAAAAATTGCCATGGTTAGCCAAAAAGCCAATGCTACACGTAAACGCTCTAACGCTATTGTAATGCATGGAGACACACAAATTATTTTCATAGACACTCCAGGTCTGCATGAAAAAGAGAAAATGTTAAATCAATATATGCTTGATGAAGCTTTAAAAGCAATGGGAGACTGTGATCTTATTGTATACCTTGCACCTGTAACAGATTCTTTAGAACACTATGAAAAATTCTTAACATTAAACAAAAAGAATATTAAACATATTGTGGCACTGAGTAAAATCGATCAAGTTTCTCAAGAAAAGCTTTTTAAAAAGATTGCGCAATATAACCAGTATGCAGATAAATTCGAAGCTCTTATTCCTGTTGCTATTCCAAGAAAAGTGGGACATGAAGATCTTCTTAACACTATTTCTAAACATTTACCTGAGTCACCTTATCTTTTCGATCCGGAAGATTTAACAAGTGAACTTGTACGTGATATTTATGCAGGGTTTATCCGCGAAGCAATTTTTGAAAATATTAGTGATGAAGTACCTTATGAATCAGACGTAATTATCGATAAAATTTATGAGAATGAAGGGATTGATAAAATTTACGCAACAATTATTTTAGAAAAAGAGTCACAAAAAGGGATCATTATAGGTAAAGGCGGTACGGCAATTAAACGTATCGGTAAAGCTGCACGTGAAAAAATAGAAAAACTTAGTGGCCAACAAGTATACTTAAACCTTCAAGTTGTTGTAAAAAAAGGGTGGTCAAAAAATAAAAACTTTTTAAAAGAGATAGGTTATGATGATGAAAAATAATATGATTTTGAAACTTTTTTTTCTATTCACACTTACTATTAATATTTCTGCTTCTAGTATTGACATACTGACAAGTTATAGAGTTAACGGCATAGATTCACTTCAAAAACAACTTGACAAAGAATTGACTACTAAAGAATACTGGACAGATTTTTTAAAAAACAAAGATACAAAGTTCGGTTATCTTGAATCTTACTGTAATGTATTGGCATGCAACAAAGAAAAATCAAAACTTTGTATTTACATCAAAGACAAAAACACTTCAAAATATCAGCTCATGAAAGAGTATAGTGCATTTACTGGAAAAGAGAAAGGTGATAAAGTAAGAGAAGGAGATCTCAAAACACCTATTGGAATTTATGAACTTACACAAAAGATAGCTAAAGTAGATCCTTTCTACGGTCCTTTAGCTTTTGTAACATCTTATCCTAACGTTTATGATCAATATCGCCATAAAACAGGTCAAGGAATATGGATTCACGGTTTACCTCTTAATCAAGAAAGAGATGAATTTACAAAAGGTTGTATTGCGATCAATAATCCAAGTATTGAATGTTTAGACAAACACATAGACATCTCTAAAACAGTTCTTCTCATTGATGAAGCAGATGTAAAAACTGATGTTCCAAAAGAGGCTCTTGCACACATTTTATCTGATTTATATAAGTGGAGATATGCATGGATCTATAACGATCTAGAAAAGTATCTCAGTTTTTACGATCAGAGTTTTAAACGTTTTGACGGTATGGATATAGAACAATTCACAACTTATAAAACACGTATTTTTAATAAAAAAGAAGATAAAACAATTATCTTTACAAATATTAATGTATTACCATATCCTGATACTCAAAATATTTATAAGATCACTTTTAAAGAAAACTATAAATCAGATTCTTTTTCTTTTATTGGGGACAAAACTTTAATTGTGAAATTCCAAAATAACGGGATCTCTATTATTACAGAGAGATAGATGAAACAACTATTTTTAATCTGTCTCTTTGGCTACTCACTATTATTCGCTTCAAATATCCAACTTATAAAAAAAGAAAATCCGGATTCAAATACAACACTTTTAGTAATCGGTGGAATTCACGGAAATGAGCCGGGAGGGTATTTCGCAGCTTCGTTACTGGCAACACACTATCAAATAACTTCTAAGAACTTATGGATTATCCCTAATTTAAATCAAGAAAGCATCCTCAGAAACGAACGCGGAATTCACGGGGATATGAACAGGAAATTCTCTTTTATTAAACCAAATGATCAAGATAAAAAGATTGTGGATGAGATCAAACAAATTATATTATCACCCAATGTTTCGTTAGTTGTAAACTTACATGATGGACATGGATTTTACAGAAAAGAGAATAAAGGAAGTATTTTTAACCCAAATGCATGGGGACAGACATGTGTTATTGACCAATGCCAACTCAAGCAAAACCAAACTTTTGGAAACTTGAACGACATTGCCGTTAATGTCAAAAAAAATATCAACCAAAGACTTTTGGCTAAACACCACAAGTTTGATGTGAAAAACACAAAAACAAAATATGAAGATGAAGCTATGCAGCTCTCACTAACATATTTTGCGGTTACCCATAACAAACCTGCTTTTGCAATTGAAACAAGTAAAAATCTCTCTTCACTGGCACAAAAAGTTTTTTATCAACTCTTAGCTATTGAAGAGTATATGAAAATAATGGGTATTAAATATAGTAGAGACTTTGAACTCAATGAAAAAGAGATAACAAAAGTTCTGCGAAATTATGGTACTTTAAGCATAAATGGCAATTTTTTCCTAGATTTAAACAATATAAAAAAAATTTTAAGGTTTATTCCGATAAAATCAAAAAGTAACGACTTTAGTTTTTCCCATTCTTTAGGGAAAATCAAAGAGTCTAAAGGGGTTTACGAGGTTTATATCGGTAACAACCTAGTTACTAAACTTAAACCTCAGTACTTTGAAATTTGTCCGAAAAGCCCGGAAAATTTTGCAGTCGAGATAGATGGAAAACTATTTTCCATCAAGAAAGCTTCAAAATTTTTTGTATCTGACGATTTTAAAGTTTTAAGTATAAAAGGTTATCGTGTAAACGTTATAGGCTTTTCATCCAAAAACACAGAGGATGAAAGTAACATAACTATTAGAAAAGATGATATGAATAAATTTTATTCTATCGATCAAGACAATAGAGTTTATAGGATAGAATTTTACAAAAAAGATGAATTCTGTGCTATGATATTGGTACAGTTTAAATAGGATTATAGTTTATGAGTAAATCAGAACAACGCTCTTTCTCAAGTGTATTATCGGTTAATCCATATAAAGAAAACTATTTTAAAGGTATTTCAAGCTTTATTAGCGAAGAAAAATCTCCAGAGTTCTCAAAAGAACAACTGGTTATTTCTTACTTAAATACAAAAGAGTTTATTACTGCTCAAATTGAAATAAGTAAAAATATTCCAGAAGAAGATGTATTCGATGCTCTAAGTAATAAAGCGTATGATGAGCTTGCTCTTGACCAAGCTGTTGAATACAAAATACAATATATAGAATCTTTTAATAATCTTGACGAAGAAAACAGACACTTCCATGTATTTATAGTTGATCCGCTAGATGTTACAAACACTTTCTCGCCGGTTGTAGATAAAATCAAATATATAGATGTTATCATCCCTGTTCCATTATTAATTAAATCTTTATATACAAAAGAGATAATTGACGGTTCAGGTGTACATTGTTATATTTATTTTCAAGAAAACGACGCATTCTTAACACTCTATTCAGAGAAAGATTTTCTCTATACAAAATCTATTAAATACTCTTTTATAGATATGCATGAAAGGTTTTGTGAACTTTACGGAGAAAGAATTGATTATCATGAATTCTTAAACTTCTTTACGCAAACAAACCTCAAAGAAACTGATAGTGAGTATAAAAGCTACATTATCAAACTTTATAAAGAACTTTTTGCAAATATTAATGACATATTAACGTATACAAAAAGAGCTTTTGAAATTGACAAAATCGATCATATCTATATTGGTTCGCAAACACAAACTGTTACAGAACTTCATGAAATGATTGAAGCAGAGTTAAATATACCATCTAGTCAGTTTAACTTTGACTATGGATTTGAGAATAATGAATATGTTGATCAGCTTCATGCATTGATGCATTTATACTCAAACCTTTCTAATGAAAACAAATATAGATGTAACTTTACAGACTATAGACGCCCTCCTCGCTTTATTGAAAGAGATAGTGGACGTCTCATCACAGTAATTGCAGCTTCTCTTGCTTTAGCATTTGCTTATCCTATAACTTATTGGGTTTTAACATATGCACAAGCTTTACAGGAAGATCTTTTACAACAGAAATATAAAGAACTTCATAATACAAGAGTTACAAGAGAAGCTACAATTAAGAATAGACTAGCTGATAAAGACAAATCGATGCAACTTTTAACAAAAGAAGAAACAGAGTATAATGATAAGAAAAACACTCTGATTAAAATTCATCAAGTAAAAGTCGATTATCCGATGAAAGCTAAGTTACTTGCTCTTTTTGCAAAAGAGATGTCTAAATATGATGTGAAAGCAACAAGAACTTCTTATAGTGAAGAAACTAAAGATAAAAAAGTTCTCACTATTTATTTAGCATCAAAAAGAGATAGACAAACTACAGAATTAGTTGAACACCTGACAAAAGTTTATGAAGGAAAATATACTTTTGAACTTGAAAAAATTATGTTAGATGATTCTTCTAAAATGTATCTTAGTGAACTTAAGGTGAAACTGCCATGAAGATAAATATAGAAGATTATTTACATAAAATAGATACGGCGTTTAAAGATAAGTCTAAAAAAGACACTCAACTAATCTATGTAATGATTGTTGTTGGTATCTTTGCTTTCTCTTACCTTTTATTTTGGGACAGTTCTTTTGCTGGCTTTGAAAAAACTAGAGCGAATGTTGTAGCTTTACAAAATAAAATCAATGTTGATAAAGTTTATTTACAGAATAATCCTGAATCTGTAATTACAAATTTAAATAATGAGATTAAGACTATTAATCAAAAAATCGCTCTTACAAAAGAGAACAATGCATATATTAAAAGTAAAATTGAAACTATTTCAGCTCTAATCTATGATGAAAGAAGCTGGGGTGAATATATAGATTCAATTGCGACACATGCTCAAAGATATAATATGAAAGTTCAAACTTTTATAAACAAGCATGCAAAAAAAGATCAATCTTTTGGTCACGTATTAGATATATCTGTAGAATCGACGGGAAGATTTACTAATACCCTGCAGTTTATCAATGCATTAGAGCAAAGTGAACTAGTTGTAGATCTTCATGACTTCAATGTCGAGGCGAAAGATAAAAAAATCTCTTCAGATTTAAATATATCAGTTTGGGGGATTACATACTAATGAAAACTTTACAATATGCAATCATAACATCATTGTTTGTATCAACTGGATTGATCGCTGCTACTGTTTCTACTACTTCTAATAGTAAAGCGAGTGAGCTTTCATGGGTTGATGAACAAGTTGCTGCAATTAAACCAGCTCGTGTTGGAGCAAAAAACTCTTATCTTGTATCTGCCAAAGATCCTTTTATCTTTATAATAAAAGAAGATGACAAGAAAAAAGGTGCTATGCCTCGCTCATATAGAGCACCTTCTAAAATTAAAGTGTCTTCAACAACTAAAAGTGCAAAAGACACAGAAAAGAAAAAAGGTAAGCTTTCACTCGAGGCAATTATTAATAAGTCAGCACTTATTGATGGTAAATGGTATAAAGAGGGACAAAATGTATATAGCTATAAGCTAGAAAAAGTAGATAACAAGATGGTTGTTTTAAAAAGAGGTCAAACTACTATTGTACTATCTACAAAAACTAAACATAAAAGTTTAAAATTTAATAACAATTAGGGATTGGATATGAAGAAACATATAAAAACATCAATTTGCGCAGCTTTATTAACTGCAGTAGTATCAACAAGTAGTTTTGCTGATTGTTCTTATGAACTTTTTAGTATTAGTTCTGCTAAAAATACGAAAATTATTGATTTTATTGATCAATTAAGTGATGAATGTGGATTTAGTATCGTTGTAACAGATCCTTATGCAGAAAAGTTTTTAGAGACAAAACTCAATAAGACAAATCTAAAGAATTTGACTATTGATGAAGTTCTTAATATTATTCTCAATGAAAACAACCTCTCTTATACACTTGAGAATAATTTATTAAAAATCTCTTATTTAACAACTAAGGTCTATAACATAGACTATATCTTATCACAAAGAAAAAGTACGGGAAGTACTGATATTACTTTAAGTTCTTCTTCTGGTACTCAAAATACAAGTGGTTCAAGTAGTAGTGGAACAACGACAACAGCGATCGGGCCAGACGGTCAACCTATAGCTGGTTCATCAACAACATCTGCAACTTCTGATACGGGTATTAAAATAGAAAGTACTGATGAAGTAAAATTTTGGGATCAATTAGATGAAGAATTTGTAAAAGTTCTCAACAGCCCTAGTGATAAATATGAAGCATCTCACCCAATAATTAATAAAAATGCTGGTTTAATTACTGTAACTGCAACAAATAAACAGATGAAGCGTTTTGAAAATTATCTAAAAAGACTTCAGGAAAAAGTACAACTGCAAGTTCTTATAGATGTTCAACTCTTAGCTGTAACAATGAAAGAAGGTAAAACTACCGGTATTGATTGGAAGCAACTTTACGCACTTCAAAATGTGGAGCTTGGTGTACATTACTTAGATAATAATAATGTTACTAAATGGGATAGTACAGACGGAACAAATATTGATGTTACAGAAACTGCTATCGCCGCTGGAGGGGCTAACGGTGCTGCGCATTTAATGAGTGTAAAAGCTGGTGGTACGCTTAAAGAGGTAATTAAATTTCTGAAAACGCAAGGTGATGTTACATCTATTTCAAACCCTAAGGTCTTAACACTAAATAATCAGCCTGCACTTATTACAGCAGGTACTGAATTTTTTTATAAAATCAAATCTGCAACTAATCAACAAGGAACAGGTGGTGGCGTTGCTGCAACTACCCAAAGTGATACTGTCCAGTCTGTATTTGCAGGTGTACTTTTAACAATTACACCAGAAATTGCAAATGACAATACTATTACATTAAAAATCAATCCTTCACTTTCAGAAACAACACAAGATATAACAGGTACTAGTAATACAGGTAGAGATATGCCACCTGACTTAACACGTCGTCAACTCTCTTCTGTTGTAACAGTAAAAGATGGCAATAGAATTATTCTTGGGGGACTAATTAATACTAAAAATTCTGTTGATTCCAACAAAGTACCTCTTTTAGGAGACATCCCAGTACTTAACTATCTTTTTAAATATGAAGAAGATGTTAAAGAGGTACAAGAGTTAGTTATCATTATTGAACCGCATATTATTCATAAAGATAAAGCTAATCTATCTTTATCAGATCTAGGGTATGAAGGTCTAAGTAATGATCTATTAACAGCTCCAAGAAATCAAATTGATAAAGCTACTACTAAAGTTAAAGAAACTTCATCAAATGATGATAAATAAAACTAGGTAGTAATATATATGAGTAGTATCTATATAAAATCTAAAAGTGTATTTTTAGATACTGTCAATGCAAATGATTATATTCAACTTGACAGAGTTTCAACGATTTATCAATCGTTGAAAGACTCTATAAAAAAACCTCTTAAAATGATTCTTCTTTTTGGAAAGCCGGGTACAGGTAAGAGTATGTTTTTGACAAAAATTTATAGAGATCTATTAGAAACACACCACATCTATTTATATCAAACCCCTATTATTGATGAAAGTGAATTTTACAAAACTTTGGCTCAAGATATCTTTGATACAAAATATAACGGTGAATTGAATTTTACACAGTTTATGAAAATTGTCGGTTCCAAAGAGCTTGAACATGTTCCTGTAGTTTTACTAGATGAAGCACAGCTTTATTCTGAAACACTTATGGAAAAAATCAGACTCCTTTCTGATAGTAGAACAATTAAATTTGTTATAACTTTACATAAAACAGAAAAAGAAGATCTTATTGCTAAAGAGCATTTTCAAACAAGAATTTGGGAGACAATTGAACTAGAAAATGCATCAAGTTTAGAACTAAAAATATATATTCAAAAAAAACTCATGAAAGCCAATTGTTTTGATAGTGCTAATTTATTTACACAAAAGTCTGTTAAAAGAATCCATTCTTTAACGAATGGAAATTATAGAGACACTAATAAGCTGCTTTATTCTCTATTTGATATTTTAGCTACTTATGAAAAAAACAATCAACTTTACGAAATTAAAACAGATCAAATTTCAAATAAACTAATTGAAATGGCTGCGATACATACAGGACTCATTAATGCTTAATACAAGGGACTTAGAAAGAAGATGGCTTAAATATAAAGTCAAATCTTTTTTGCCACATGCCATTATTACACTTAGTTTAATTGTAATAATTACATCTGTATCTTTTTACATCTCTTCAGCTAATAAAGATAATTCTTCTCAAAGAATTCTACAACCAAAGTCTGTAGAAGAAAATACTTCAAAAATAGCAGTAGTAACTTCTACAAAGCAAGAAGAAAAACAACAATCAACGCCTATGATTTCAAATGTTATAGATACGCAATCAGTGTCTTTTGAAGCACCTCAGCAAGATAATAAAGTTGTATTAAAACCATCTTTAGACTTTATGAAAAAAATTCAAGAGTCTTCTGATGGATACTATAGTAATACTCCAGAAGAAGAGACTTTTAATACATCTTATGCAACAGCTGCCAACCCACCAAAGGTAAAACAGAAACCTACGGCTAAACAAACTGTTACTACCGAAGATGTAGAAATTGAGGAAAAAGCTGCACCAAGTAAAAAAATTGTTATTGCCAAAAAAACAAGCTTACAGGATATTAGAGATGCTGAAACAAGGTTCAAAAAGAACAATAGTCCTGCGCTTAGTCTTTTTTTAGCGAAACAATATTATGCTCTTGAAGATTACTCAAAATCGTATAATTATGCACTTGTTACAAATCAGCTAGATAAAGAAAATGAAGACAGTTGGTTGATTTTCTCAAGATCACTTGTAAAACTGGGCAAACCTGAGTTAGCAAAAAAAGCATTACGTGAATATATAAAGTTTTCTCATTCAAATAATGCTGAACTACTTTTAGATGATATTACAACAGGGAAGTTTCAATGAAAATTTTTATTATTTTTTTTCTAGCAATAAATTTATATAGTAATGTAAAACAAGATATTTTAAATTTATATCAAAATAAAAAGTATGAAGATGCCTGTAATTTAGGTTTTGAGAAGTTTTCCAGACATACTAAAGATGAGGAGTATCTCTCCTTATATGCTTTTTCATGTTTAAAAGCAGATTATATAGATAGATTAGCTTTGCCCATAGCTATGCTGAAACTTTCTCCTGAAGCTCGCGCGAATTCTGCATATTTTTCTGTAATATTCATGCAAAAAAAGCTTTTATACCATGCTCTTTTGGATGATAATGACCTATCTAAGTTTAATCTTCCAACTACCGATTATGTGTTATCTAAAGTATTTGAATTTTATGCAAAGCTAGGTAAACATGAAAAAAGAACACTTTATATTTTTGATGATCCAAGTAATAATAAAGTCTCATATAAACTCTATCTAGAGAAAGATTATAAAATTTCAAAAATGGTAATTGAAGAATATTATGATACTATGTTAATTAAACGACATATATATTGGTAATTGGTAATTTAGATGGATAGAATAACAACAGACTTATTAGCCAACGGCTCTATTATGAAGGGACAGGTTGACAGACTCCTTGCAAAAGGTGTCAGTGAGAACCTTGTTCTTAGAGACATTACACTCTCCGGTTTTATGACTATGGATAGGCTTGTAAGATTTATTGTCCAGCAAGTACGTGATGGTGTGTATGATCTTTCTATTATAGATAATTATGACTATATTCAAGAAAGTATAGTTATAGAAAAACTAGCTCATGAACTAGACCTCATGTTCGTTGACCTTGATTCAATAGACATGGACTATAACCTTACAGAACAAGTCCCACTTAATCAATTACAAAAGCACAATGCAATACCTATCTCTCATGATGATATGAGTGTAACTATTGCTATAAATGACCCTCTAAACATTGAAGCTCAAGAAGCATTACAAAGGCTTTTTCCAAGAAAAGTAGTAAAAATTGCTCTTGCTACAAAAAAACAAATTTCTTCTTATTTATATAAAATTGGTCTTAAAGACAGTGTTAAAGGTCTTGTAAAAAAGATTCGTGATGAATTAAATTCTATTACATCTTTGGAAGAACAACAAGAGGCATCTTCTATTTTACAACTTATTGATGTTATCTTGAAAACATGTATTAATGGACGTGCAAGTGATATTCATGTTGAACCTACAGAAAAAAACTGTGTTGTTCGTGGTCGTGTCGATGGAAGACTTTCTGAGATGTTTATCTTTGAAAAAGATATTTATCCACCATTAGCATCTCGCCTAAAACTGTTATCTAACCTAGATATTGCAGAAAAACGTAAACCTCAAGATGGCCGTTTTTCTACAAGTGTTGGAGCTAGAGAATATGATTTCCGTATCTCTACATTACCGATTCTATACGGTGAATCAATTGTAATGAGGGTTTTAGACAAACAAAAAGCACTTGTAAAACTTGAAGAAGCCGGCATGGACCAAGTCAGTTATAGTAAACTGATTAAAGCACTTAAAGCCCCTTATGGAATTATCTTAGTAACTGGTCCTACAGGTTCTGGTAAAACTACTACACTTTACGGTGCATTAAATGAACTAAGAAATGTAGAAGATAAAGTTATTACAGTTGAAGACCCTGTTGAGTATAGAATGAACTTAATTCAGCAAGTTCAAGTCAACCCAAAAGTTGGCCTTAGCTTTGCAGATGCTCTCCGTTCTATTCTTCGTCAAGACCCCGATAAAATCATGATTGGTGAGATTCGTGATCAAGAGACACTTGAAATTGCAGTAAAAGCTGCATTAACGGGTCACTTAGTTATTTCAACTCTCCATACTAATGATGCTATCAGTGCTATTCCTCGTATGGCAGATATGGGAATTGAACACTATCTTATTAGTGGTGCTTTAGTTGCTATCCAGGCACAAAGATTAGTTAGAAAGATATGTATTCATTGTAAAATAGAAGATGAATTATCGGCATCAGTTTTGGAAGAGATTAATGGTGCAGTTCCAGAAGGAATACGCTTTTTTAAAGGAAAAGGATGTAAAGAGTGTGGTGGAACAGGTTATATGGGTAGAGAAATGATCTGTGAAGTATTACCTGTTTCTGAAGAAATTTCTACACTTATTGCAAAAGGTGCATCAAAAGATGCTATACTTGAACAAGCACAAAAAGAAGGCTTTGTAAATATATTCCAAAACGGTATTCAAAAAGCTATTGATGGAATCACTAGTATTGAAGAAGTTTTAAAGGTGGCAAAAGAATGAAATATTTTGAAGCAACAGTCTTAAAACACGGTAAAAAAGAATTAGTAGGTTTATATGCTGAAGATAAAAAAGAAGCGATGAATTATGCTAAACTGAAATTTACCGGTATTATTATTAAAATTGCAGAAGCTGAAGAACCTTTTGAAGATAAAATCAAAAGGTTAAAAGCTGATTTTCTTAAAAACTACAGAAAAAAGAAAATAAAACCAGATTCTTTAATAGCAGCTATACGTCAGTTAGCAGTTATGACCAATGCAGGTATTTCTATTCATGATTCGTTAACTGAAATTGCCAATGCAACATTAGACCAAGCACTTGAAACTGTTTTTTCAAAAGTTGCAGATGATATCAACTCAGGACAATCATTATCAAATTCTATGCAAAACTTCCGTTTTGAAGTTGGTAATCTTACAATAGCAATGGTACAACTAGGTGAGAAAACAGGTAACTTGGATGAAGCTCTTTATGCCTTAGCAGATATGCTTGAGGAAATTCGCTCAAACGTAGTAAAATTTAAAAAAGCTATGGCCTATCCAAGAAACGTTATGATTGCAATGGCCATCGCCTTTACAATTTTAATTACCTATGTTGTTCCTAAATTTAAAGAGATGTTTGAAAAACTTCATGCAGATCTTCCATTACCGACAAAGATATTATTAACTCTTGAACATATTTTTAATAATTATGGCCCTTATGTATTACTTGGTCTATTTATTGCACTAATTATTTTTAAATATATGATTAATAATTATGAACACATACGATTCAAATGGCATAAATTTCTACTAAGAACATATCTGATTAAAAACCTTATTATGTTTTCAACACTTAGTAGATTCACTCTTGTTTTTTCTGAGCTTGTTCGTGCCGGAATTCCAATTGCAGAAGCATTGGATACATCAATTAGTATGATTGACAACCTGCCACTGAAACAAAAATTGCTTTCTGTAAGAGCTACTGTTGAAAAAGGTGGAGCACTTAATAAAGGTCTTGAAGAAACTGGCCTTTTTGAAAATATGATTATACAGATGGTTCGTGCCGGTGAAGATAGTGGTACTTTAGATACTATGGTCAAAAAAGTAGCGGATTACTACAAAATGCGTTTTGATGCTATCATCGACGGTCTTAGTGAAGCAATTGAACCTATCATGTTATTTATGATTGCAGGTATGGTTATTTTACTTGCTCTTGGTATTTTCCTACCAATGTGGGATATGGGAAATGCAGTTCAAGGAATGCATTAGTTCTTACAACTCTTTTATTACACGTTCTAGTTTATTAAAGAGAGTTTCTAAACTCTCTTTTGTAGATTTTAAAGTATACACTACATGTGTAGTAAATTCTTTATCAACTATTTTCACTCCAAGTGTTTCACATTCATATTCTAATAATCTTACATCTGCATAATCAACAGAAACTTTTTTTATAAATTCTTTTTCATATTCAAAAAGCTTTGCATCATCTAATACTTGATTTACGGCATCACTGTAAGCACGTACTAAACCACCAGTACCTAATTTTGTTCCGCCAAAATATCTTACGATAATGACTGCTATATTGATTAACTCCTGTCCTTGAAGAACCATTAATGAAGGTTTTCCTGAAGTTCCCTTTGGTTCACCGTCGTCACTTGAATGTTCAACTATTTGATCATATTCATTCAAATATCGGTATGCAGTAACAAAATGTCTGGCTTTAGGATGTTCAATTTTGAGTTGTTCTAATGTAGTTTCATAAAGTTTGTAAGGGACAAGGTGAGCAATAAACTTAGATTGCTTCACCTCTAATGTAGAAGTAAAATGTTCTTGAATATACTGCATTACGCTATATTTGTATAAACCTTTTGAACATCTTCATCATCTTCTAATCTTTCTAAGATTTTATCGATATCAGCTTGTTGCTCTTCTGTAAGTTCAACCGGTGTATTTGCCATTCTCTCCAGAGTTGCTTTTGTCATCTCTACACCCATACCTTCTAATGCTTCGTTCATTGTACCAAAACTTGTATAGTCAGCTGTTGCGAGTACAACACCCTCTTCTGCTTCAATCTCTTCTAAACCTGCATCAATAAGTTCTAGTTCTAACTCTTCTAAATCCATATCTTCTTTCAATACAAATTCAAAAATTGCTTTACGTGAGAACATAAACTCCAATGAACCGTTTGTTAACATCTCACCGTTGTTTTTGTTTAAAATAGATTTTACGTTAGCAACTGTTCTTGTATTGTTATCAGTAGCACATTCAATGAAGATTAAAACACCATGAGGAGCTTTACCTTCAAAGTTTACCTCTTTCATATCTGCAAGATCTTTTGCAGTTGCACGTTTGATTGCCGCGTCAATATTGTCTTTTGGCATATTTTCAGCTTTTGCATTTAAAATAGCCGTACGCAGTTTTGGATTTAGATCGGGATCAGGGCCACCCTCTTTCGCTGCCATCGTGATAACTTTTCCAAGTTTCGGGAATAATTTTGACATTGCTCCCCAGCGCTTTAGTTTTGATGCTTTTCTATATTCAAAGGCTCTACCCATGTTTTTCCTTTCTTTTAAATCCAATTTTTTTTGGAATTATATCATTTCAATGTATAATATCACCTAAGGAATATAGATGAATTTTGCTTTTAAATTAAAATATCGCTTTTTTAATGCTTTTAGAGAGTTATTTGTACATCATCACGGTTCTTTAGAATTCCGGGCAAAAGTCTTTGCACTTATGATTGCAGCTAATGACAATCCGCCTGAAGAAAGCTATATTCTTGTCAAAGAGATGGCAATGGATATATATAACAATGATGAAAACAGAGCGAACCTCTTAATGCTTAACACTAAAGAGATTGTTGAAAAAGTTGTAACAGACAATGGTTTAGATATTGACAAACTAGTTTTACATATCCAGCAGGAGTTAAAAATAGTTCCTCGATATGCCAATAAAATAGATATGAAACTACTCAAACCATTAGTTTTACTGACAAAAGATGAAGAAACTATAGACTATCAAGAGAGAATTCTTGAATTTCTTAGTAAATTAAAAAACGAATATACAGAAAACAATTAAAGGATATTTATGGATATACAAACAAAAGCTCTCCATGCAGGATATGAAAAAGACTCTCAAGGGACTATGGCGGTTCCTATCTATCAAACAACTGCATATGAATTTCGTGATGTTGAACACGCTGCAAACCTGTTTGCTTTAAAAGAACTAGGGAACATTTATACAAGACTTAATAACCCTACAACAGACGTATTTGAAAAACGTTTTGCAGAACTTGAAGGGGGTGCTGCAGCACTTGCAACTTCGAGTGGTATGAGTGCAATTTTTTACGCTTTTGCAAATGCAGCTGAAGCAGGAGACAACATTGTTTGTGCAAAACAACTTTATGGTGGGAGTTTAACGCAAACTGCTCATACACTTAAACGTTTTGGTATTGAAGCTCGTTTTTATAACGTACATAATCCTTCTGAAATTGAAGCTTTAGTTGATGAAAAAACAAAAGTAATCTTTTTTGAATCTCTTACAAATCCAAGTATTGATGTTGCCGATATTGAAGCAATTGTAGCGATTGCCAACAAACACAATATTTTAACAGTAGTTGACAATACGGTAGCAACTCCTATTTTATGTAACCCTTTAAAACTTGGTGTAGATGTAGTAGTTCACAGTGCTTCAAAATATACTACAGGTCAAGGTTTGGCAATTGGCGGTATATTAGTTGAAAGAGAAAACATTGTTGAAAAACTAAAAAACAACCCTCGTTATGCACATTTCAATGAACCAGATGAATCGTATCACGGGCTTGTATATACAGAAGTTGGACTGCCGCCTTTTACACTTCGTGCAAGACTCTCTCTTTTACGTGATCTAGGTGCTGTTGTTTCACCTTTTAACTCTTGGCTGTTTATTCAAGGGATTGAAACTCTGGCTATCAGAATGAAGGAGCACTCTAACAATGCACAAAAGCTTGCAGAATTTTTAGAGTCTCACCCAAAAGTAAAAAAAGTAAACTATCCAGGACTTCCAAGTAATCCTAACTATGCAATGGCACAAAAATATTTTAAAAACGGACTTTCTAGCGGTCTTCTTAGTTTTGAAGTGGACTCTTTGGAAGAAGCTGAAAAAATTGTAAATGCAACAGAGCTTTACTCACTTGTTGTAAATATTGGAGACAGCAAGTCAATTATTACACACCCTGCTTCAACTACACACCAACAGCTTAATGAAGAAGAACTAGAAGCGTGTGGCGTACCATCAGGACTTATCCGTATAAGCTGCGGACTTGAATGTGCAGATGATCTGATTGCAGATATGAAACAAGCTTTAGATGCTTAATGAGGTATCCTTAAGTGACTTTTGCTAGAATTACAAAAACAATTTTAAAGAGCGCATAATTTTGAGTTTAAACCTGCAAACACATACGGAGCACTTTACTAACCCTCTTTATTTAGAAAGTGGTCGTATCTTAGAGCCTTATGATATTACATATGAAACATACGGGACTTTGAATGAAGATAAGTCTAATGTGATCGTAGTTTGTCACGCTCTTACAGGTTCACACCATGCTGCCGGTATTTACGAAGGTGAAAGTAAAGCCGGATGGTGGGACGGTTTAATAGGACCAAATAAAGCGATCGATACAAATAAATATTTTGTAATTTGTTCTAATGTGGTTGGAAGCTGTTTTGGCTCAACGGGACCGATTAGTACACAACATCCACATCACGAAGCATACCGTTATAAATTTCCTGTTATCAGCATCAAAGACATGGTTAAAGCTCAAAGAATCCTTTTTGACCGTCTTGACATCCATAGAGTTGAAGCAATTATCGGTGGGAGTATGGGTGGTATGCAGGCACTTCAGTTTGCAATCCACTATCCTAATTTTGCAAATAAAGTAATCGCACTAGCAACTACACATGCTACACAACCATGGGCAATTGCATTTAACAAAGTAGCGCAAGAAGCTATTTTAAAAGACCCTGATTTTCAACAAGGATATTACGATCCTGAAGTGATCAAAGAACAAGGCCTTTCAGGTATGGCAATAGGAAGAATGGCAGGTCATATCAGCTTCCTATCTCCTGAGTCAATGCAAAGTAAATTTGGAAGAGAATACAAACGTACAGACGGACTTTATGAGCTGTTTGGAAAATTCCAAGTAGAATCATATCTGGAGTATAACGGTTATAATTTTACGAAATGGTTTGATCCCCTCTCGTATCTTTATATCACAAAGGCGATCAACATTTACGATCTTTCTCGCGGTTTTGATTCACTGAGTGATGCTTTAGATAAAATCAGTGCGAATCTACACCTTATAAGCTTTAAAAATGACCTACTCTTTAGAGATTTCGAGATGAAAGAGATTGCAGACGAGATGGACAAACTGGGAAAAAGTAACTGTGACTATTTATGTGTAGATAGTGATTACGGACATGACGCTTTCTTGGTAGAATTAAATAAATTCGACACATATATAACGGAGGTGCTGAATGGCTAAGGAAGAAACAACAAATTTCGAACTCAAACTCGAAAATGCAAAAAAAATGCTTGAGAAATTGATGAATCCGGAAATCACTCTTGAAGACAGTGTAAAAGAGTACGAAGCGGGTATGAAAGAGCTGCAAGAGGCACAAAAAATCCTTGAAGAAGCTCAAATCAAAATCCAAGAGATTAAAAACAAATAATGAAAGCTGCCGTCTTACAACTAAGTTCACAAGGTCTTAGTTCTACAAAGCTTTTAAACTATATCCGCATCGCCAATAAAAAAGGGGTGAAACTTCTTCTTTTAGGAGAGTATATTTTAAACCCTTTTTTCAAAGAACTTACTTCTATGTCGATCGGAATGATTAAAGATCAATCTTCTCAGCAAATAAAAATTTTAAAAGACCTCTCAAGTACTTATGAGATTACTATCATTGCACCGATTGTACTTGTAAAGAAAAAGAAACTTTATAAGGCTATCGCAAAATTTGCACCAAACTCTACATCTTATTATCAGCAACAAATTCTTATCAACTATACACACTGGAACGAAGAGAAATTTTTTGCAAATGAGATAGAAAAACTAAAAGCACCGCTAACTTTTAAAATAGATGATCTAAAGTTTGCCGTTATTAATGGGTTTGAACTTCATTTTGATGAGATATTTAAAAAACTGAAAAACAAAAATGTTGACTGTATTTTAATGCCGAGCGTTTCAACTTTTGATTCATACGAACGCTGGAAAGCACTCATTACTACACGTGCTTTTACAAATAACAGCTATATATTACGTGCCAATAGAATTGGAGAGTACCAAGACGGTGATTTCAGCTGGAAATTTTATGGCGATTCCGTACTTGCTTCACCTAATGGTGAAATACTCTCTCATTTAGGAAACAAAGAGGAACTTATGATCGTAGATCTCTTTCATAAAGAGGTTGTGAGTGCCAGAAGAGCATGGGGCTTTAGAGATGCGATCAAAAAACGAGAAAAACTTATATAACTTTTTATGATATAATCACTTTTTTATGTTAAAGGCTGCATTATGATGAAATACTTTCACCGCCAAGTACAACTTTGGGGCGAAGAGACACAAACAAACTTACAATCAAAAAGAATTGCGATCATAGGTTCTGGCGGACTTGGCTCCTCTTTAGCTTTTGCTTTGGGTGCTAGCGGTATAGGCGAAATCCATATGATCGATTTTGATGAAGTAAGTCTCCATAACATCCATAGACAAATTGCTTTTAAAACTGGTGATGAAGGTAAAAATAAAGCAGAAGTCAATGCACAGCTCATTGAGCAAAGATGCCCTTTTACAAAAGCAATTCCTCATAACTGTGATTTTGCAGGCTGGATACAAAAAAACATTGATGTTGACCTCATCATTGATGCAACAGACAATCTACCAACTCGCGGAGAGATTAACACTTACGCAAAAGAGAAAAATCTTCCATGGGTTTATGGAAGTGTTGAAGCTTTTCACGGACAAGTTTGTTTTATTGAAGAATCTTCTTTTTCCGACGCTTTTAAGATTATCCAAAAAACTCCAGCAGGGATTGCAGCACCTATCGTTATGCATATAGCTTCACTACAAGCAAATCTTGCACTAAGATATCTTGCAGGATTATCTGTGAAAAAAGATATGCTTTATTATCTGTACTTTAACGAAGAAGGGGAACTGATTACTCAAAAATTCGGGTTGCCAAAGTGACAAATATTCCCCAAGAACTCGCTTTAAACCTTGTTATCATTGGAATATTGTTTATATTTGGTATCTATTATTTAAGTACCTCATTAAAAAAACGCTTAAAAAAGTCCAATCTGACTTCATTACTTCTTCCCATTTCAATTATCCTTTTTATTGTATTATTTTTTGGTATTGGATTTACATTCCTGCTTCAAGGGGCATAAACCTACTTTTTCCAAAATATCAAAGAAATTTTACAATCTATATTTTTGTAAATCTTTCTATGGAACACTATATGTATTATATTTTTTATCACAACAAAAGGAATAAAAAATGTATAGTAATACTACAGATGAATACAACATGATAGAGTTTGAAGATGAAAGAGTGAATCACTACTTACATCATTTTGACGAATGTAACCTCGAACAACTGGAATATAATTTCGAGTTTGACTGCATGGAACCATCGACTGAATTGATGGAGGAGATTATGTGGGAAGAATATTAAAAAACTAAGGATACTCTTTTTCTCATATTAACCATAGAAGAGTATCCTTTATTTCTAACCCTTCATATTTAACCAGTTTATCTTTCAACTACACTACTACTGACAAATTCTTATTAACTTTAAAAAAAAATGATACAATAGACAATCTTTCTACAGGATAAAAGGTCTATTATGGGTAAAGGTACAGAAAACTTACAAGGCTTAAGCTCTCAAGAAGTAGAAGAAAAACTCAATAAATACGGCTATAACCAACTTGATGAAAAAGAAGATAGTTGGATTAAAAGACTCTTTCAAAGATTTTGGGGACCTATCCCTTGGATGATTGAAATCGCTGCAATTCTTTCTTATGCCGTTGGCAAATATGAAGACTTTATCATCATAATGATTTTACTTTTTGTCAATGCTTTTGTTGACTTTTACCAAGAATCCCAAGCCCTTAATGCTATTGCTGTACTAAAGAAAAAACTTGAACACCGTGCGCTGGTTTTTCGTGATAATGTTTGGCAAACCGTTCAAGCAAAAGAGCTGGTACCAGATGACCTCATCAAGCTAAAAATTGGAGATATTGTCCCTGCCGATGTTAAACTCACAACTAGTGAAGATTTTTTACTTGTTGATCAATCAGCCTTAACGGGAGAATCTTTACCCGTAACGAAAAAAGCGGATGAAGAGGTGTATGCAAATGCAATCATCAAGCAAGGAGAGATGTTAGCAAAAGTTACAAATACAGGCTCAAATACCTACTTTGGCAAAACAGTAGGTCTTGTTGCAAAAGCACAACATGAGCAAAAAAGCCACTTCCAAAAAATGGTTTTAAATGTAGGTAACTTTTTAATTGCTCTTACTGTTGTTATGATCCTTCTAATACTTGCCATTGGCTACTATAGAGATGAAAGTATAAGTGAACTGCTTATCTTCTCACTGGTTCTTACCATTTCAGCCATTCCTGTAGCGATGCCTGCTGTTTTAACCGTTACAATGGCAGTAGGTGCAAAAGTATTGGCAAAGAAAAAAGCTATTGTTAGCAGACTCTCAGCTATTGAAGAATTGGCAGGTATGGATATACTATGTTCAGATAAAACAGGGACACTTACAAAAAATGAGATGACTCTCAGCCAAGCTTTTACAATGGGCGGCTTTACGGCTAACGATCTTTATTACTATGGAGCCTTGGCAAGTAAAAAAGAGAATGAAGATCCTATAGAAAAACCTATATTTGCATATATTGACGAACATAAATTAGATGACAAACTACAAAATGTAGACCTTATAAAATATGTCCCTTTCGATCCTGTAAAGAAACGGATCGAAACTACTTATAAAATAGATAACAAAACTTTTAATATCATCAAAGGTGCTCCGCAAGTTGTACTCTCTTTAAGCGATACAACTGCAGGTAGCAGAGAAGAAATAGAAAATCAAATATCGCAGTACGCTTTAAAAGGTTTTAGAAGTCTAGGTGTAGGTTTTAAAAGTAATGAGGATGAAAGGTATACTTTCGTAGGGATGATCCCGTTATATGATCCTCCAAGAGATGACTCAAAAGAAGCGATAGAACAAGCACTCAAAGAGGGTGTAACCATTAAGATGATTACGGGTGACAATATCGCCGTTGCTCAATACATCTCATCCATCCTCAATATTGGTACCGATATAGAAAATATTAGAGATCTAAAAGGTGAAAGTACAAAGGAGTACATATATCTTTCAGAACTCCTATCGCGATCGTTTCTCAAAGTAGTCGATCCAAAGATATCGGAAGCAAAACTAGAAAGACTTGTGCAGGGTGTGGTCAACGATGTAAAAGACCAATTGCATCATAACCTTCCTGCAGGGACAGTTCAAAAACACGAATCGGAAATTATTGCCTTAATTGAAAACGCCAACGGTTTTGCAGAAGTTTTCCCTGAAGACAAATACTTTATAGTTGATGAGCTTCAAAAAGCCAACCATATAGTTGGTATGACGGGTGATGGAGTCAACGATGCCCCTGCTCTTAAAAAAGCAGATTGCGGGATTGCAGTAAGTAACGCTACAGATGCTGCCAGAGCTGCAGCGGACATTATTCTCACTGCTCCAGGACTACATGTAATTGTAGATGCAATCAAACAGGCAAGAATTACGTTTGAGAGAATGAAAAGCTACACTATTTTCAGAATAGCGGAAACTATCCGTATAATCATCTTTATGACGCTGGCTATCGTAGTGTTTCAGTTTTATCCTGTAACTGCTTTAATGATCATTGTGTTGGCACTACTAAATGACATTCCAATCTTGGCAATAGCATACGACAATACAATTGTTCAAGACAAGCCTATACGTTGGAATATGAAAGAGCTATTGGTACTTTCCTCGTGGCTTGGACTGGCAGGGGTAATCTCGTCATTTTTACTATTTTGGTATACGGTAAATGTAATGAAACTACCATTAGAGTTGGTTCAGAGCATCTTTTTTGCAAAACTCGTTGTAGCAGGTCACGGAACTATATACAATACACGTACAGAAAAATGGTTTTTCAAAAAGCCTTACCCCTCTTTAACACTCTTTAGTGCAACCTTTTTAAGTAGAGTTATCGGAACAATTATAGCGGTATACGGTTTTGGAATAATGGAGCCTATAGGTTGGACGTGGGCATTAGCTATGTGGGCGTATGCCATGGTTTGGTTTGTATTTAACGATATGGTGAAAATAAGTGTATTAGATTTTTATCGTAAAAAAGTAGTGCATAGACATGAATGATCTTATTTAACCATCCAGCTAGCAGCCTTATTCTTTTTTAGTTTTTTTAATTTTAATCTATCTAGTGTACTAAGTTTTGATTTTGCCATTGTTATATCCTTTGTTTTTTATAACATCATAATTTTAAAAGATATAAATTACCGTAGTATTACAAAAACTGTAAGGATCTGCCTTTCTCCACTGCTAACACTCCGCTAACGTAAATATCATATACTTCCTCCATCAAACAAAGGAGAAAAAATTATGAAAAAAGTTTTAATTACACTGATGATTCTTGGAGCTATTGCGTCTAATGCATTCGCTCACCATATGGCGGCGTATGAAGATGCTGGAATTTACATTCCAGAGTGGTCACCTCATTTATTGATGGAATTCTAAGTTATAGACTTTACGTTTTTTTAACTAGTATTCCCAATATGTCTTGGAAGATACTGCCATCAGCAGTCTCTTCCCTATTCCCTCAAAAAATTTCTATACTTCAATACTTTTCTATATCATTGCTTTTTGTAATATTATGCAGTAAAAAGAACTAGTTTATTAGATAACTAATTGAACATTTTGGCACAAATATAATACATCTGGATTTTTTATGTTGTAAAAATGTTTATTTTATGGATTTTAAGTAGTAGTGGTGGACAGAGAGGGAATTGTATAAGCTAATAAATAGGTATCTAAACAAACAATTATTAAAATTAGCCCCTAAAAAAGCCCCTATTTTGAAAGTAACTTCTTATCAATCTTCATTTTTTAACTTATTATTTTCTTCATACAATTTATTAGCAGTATTTAAAATCTCATTAGCTCTTTCTATGTTCTCTAAATTCTCTTGAGTATTTTGAAGAAATTGTTTTAATTCAGTTAGTATTTTATCCTCAAGAATTTGTATTAAGTGATATAAACCGCTTTCACCATACTGCTCGATGTACTTTTCATGTTCTGGTAATGCAACTTTTACAACTTTAAATACACTTGAGTCTTTCATATCAATTGGAGTACCTATTTTTAAAAGTTCATATCGGACAAAATCATGTTGTAAAATAGCATGGTAAGCACTAAATAATGCCCATACTGTATGCGATACAAAGGGACGAGATTTTTGTGCCTTTGTAATATCCAATACTTCTTTTATGTCTCTATCTTTGAGCATATCTATTTTTTTAAAGAAATCTTGAACTTCTGGTTCTTGCTCTGAAAGTTTCATCATTTCATTATAATTTAATGAAAATACATGAGTTGAAAGACTCTTTAGTGGTGCGAGTGATATTATATTATCCCAAAGGTCATGGGTCGCTTTTAGCTTATGTTCATATAATAATTTTTGAGTATATACTGAGTTTTCAAGAGCTCCATTGCGAAGTACATTTAATGCCTTTTCATTCTGTTGAAGATTATTTTTTAATAGTGTTAGTTTAGTATCGTATTCATGTTGAACGGCTTTAGTTAATCTAGTTAATATCCAGTTTTTCGAAATCCATAAAATAAAAAGTGTTAATCCACTTGAGCCTAATATTGTTTCAATCAACTTCTTCCTTTAATGTATATTATTTACACCAGTCTATCTTAGTCCCACCATTATATCTAATAGCATAGCCTTTTTTAATAAGTTCATCTGCTATTAATACATCATCAGCATATACATCAGCCAATAATCGAAAATACTTTCCTCGTTTTATATTTCTGAGTTCTATTACCTTAGCACTTCTTAGCATTGATACTGTAACTTGTTTTGCTTTTCGTGCTAAATCTTTTTCTTGACTGCACTTGCCTTTCATCTCTGGTGTATCTATGCCATTTATTCTAATAGACATACGATAACCAACTACTTTAGGATAGTCTTTTATATTTGCTCTGAATGTATCTCCATCATAAATGCTTGTCACCTCATCTACAATAGCATTTCCATAGTCTATGTCTTTTAAAGATTGAGCATTTAAGTTAAGTAATAAAATTAGTAATATTAAAAATGTTTTCATCATACTTTTCGTTTCTTTTTCATTATATCTATTTATATACTAAAAACTTATTCTTAAAATCTATCACTAGCTTTATGTCCAATTAAGAATACGAATGAACCTAAAGTTATATAACCTAAAAGAACTTCACCTATTACAAGCAACCTAGTAAAATAAGTCACAGGTGTAATTTCGCCATAACCTAATGTCGTAAAAGTCACAATACTGTAATAAAACATAGTAAAATAATCTATGATGGACTTTTCTGGTATATTGAAACTTGTTGCATCAATAACATAGATAACATAATAAAAATATGCAAATAATAAATTAGCTATTAATGCCCAAGACGCTAATACTAAATAAGAAGTCCACGACTTTGTAAATATTAGTGACATAGTAAATAATGTTTTTTCTGCAAACGATAATGAGTGAAAGTTTCTTAATTGAGAAAATACATATTCATACCAATTTATATAAGACTTAATTGGTTTATTATAAGTTGTTGTAAGCCTATCCGTAAAATTAGAAATAAAGACTGTATGTTTTTGATTCTCTTTTTCAATAAAATGTTTTTGTCTTAATATTAAAACTAAAAACATACACTTTAATAAATATAAATATGATACTTTTTTATATTGAAATTTACTAGAAAGAGCATCATCACCAAAATTTACAGCATTTATCCTTGCACCTTCTAGATTAGAACCTTCAATGTAAGTGTTATTCATTAATCTGAAGCCTAAACGAGAGTTCGTCAAAATAGTACCTACAAAACTACAATTACTAAATGTAGCCCCTAGTGCAGAGTTATTAAGATTTGCATATGCAAAACTAACATTTTCGATTATGCAATGATGTAATTTTATCCCTTCTAAATTAATTCCTTGCAAGTTTGCATTAGGAAAGATCTTTGGACAATTTTTATAATAGTGTTGAAAGTCATTAAGTGTATATGATATTCCATTAAAAGTAAAAGTAAAATTACTAAAATTAACTGTCTTTTGCTTTGAAGTTAATTGAGCACTAACTTTATAAGCCTCTTCGTGTAGTTTTTTTATTCTTGCCACTTCATTTTCTAAAAAGCTTTTTACTTGTTTTTCGCATTCTTGACCAATATCACTTTTCCATCTAATTTGGTTTTCAAAAACTATAAAGCTTGTTTCAGAAAATGATTTAAAGAGTTCTTTCGAGATATCATTTCTATGCTTAAACCAAAAATCAGCTACATTTTCAGACTTATCCCATCCAATTTTTTCTAATATTACATATAACTCATCAGGTAGATATAAACTCAATTTTATTCCTTAAATAAATTTTTATTGACATCAAGCTGTTAATATCAACTTTTTTGATTATCGAACTCTAGAATATCCCCATTTTTAAAAATCACCAATATTTTTTCAAAACATTTAAAATCAGTAATACTTTCAAATATATTTTGGTAATGCACAAGATGCTCATCATTCTCAAAATTTGTAAATTTATCATAATAGTTATCATATAATGCCAACCATTTTAACTCCACAATATTTTCACATTTTCTATTCTTGTCATCTATTCGATTTTCCAGAATATCAAGAGTTTGCATTGATAAATCATTCTCGTATATTGCATTATTAACTTCACTAATATCTCTGGATTTTTGGGATCTACCAGCATGCGTTGTTGAAGTACCAGCAATTTTATTTTTCCCTTTTTTTGGCATATCCAAAACAGATATCTTAAAATTGACATTGTCTATACTATCTTCAATAAAATCATTAATTGATAATTCATTTTTTTCTATAAAATCTTGAAGATATTTTCTAAACTTTTTATTTATTTTACTTACCTTGACATGATTATTATAAAAAACTATAAACAGTTTCTTATCATCATCAATGGAGTCTCCAAGTTCTTTCTCTAAATTTTCAATTAAATTTAAATATCCATAATTTATAGATTTAGCATTTTTTAAAACATTTTGATCAATATCGGTGATTTCTACGGCAATTTTTTTATCATCTATTGTTAAATAAATGTCTGGAGGATCATTGCCTTCTTCAACACATACGCTATGAGATGATTTTTTGAAATGTTCTTCTAAAGTTTTAGCTACAAATTTTTCACTACCTTTTAATGCCAATGTTTTATCCTACCTCATAAATTCAATAACTTGAAAGCGAATAAGCAAGCTTACGATTCATTATAAATTATTCATTACTTGTGTAACAAAACGAAGTGCATATTCTTCAAGATTAGTAATAAAGTTTTTAGAACCTTGAAAATTTCTACCTAATAAATCTTTCGTTTTTATTTCGAATGTTTTAATCGTATCCCCTAGCTCTTTATTAATTATTGAGTATTGAAGAGCTTTATCTTTTTCCTCTATCAGTTTACTTAGATAAGCTGGTTCTATACATTTATTTCTTGGGTAATAAGCAGTTACAGCTATCAAGTCAGTTGTGCCTGATTCATCTTCTAACATTTTAACTAAAGCTGTTGTCTGTGCGTGAGCTTTCCCTTTATCAATTTGTATATTTGTAAAACATTCTACAGACTGTTGATGAAAATTAACTCTTATATAAAAAGTTTTACTTTTATCATGGTTAATAGTGTATTCAGAAGTAATAGTTTTATTAGTATTAAGGGATTTAATCATTTCTTCTACTCTATCATTTTTACTTACCAACTCAATATAATGTTTTGTTTTATCAGTCAACTGTAAACTTATGTCTTTTTCTTCCTGCTTATATGAATCAATAATACTATTTAATAATGCATTATCTACTTTTTGGTCAGAGGATAAATCTTGAATTTTATTAACAGCATCTTTCCACTCTTTACCCATGTTTTCATAATGAGATAAATATGGATGAGTATCACAATATCTTCTAAATTCATTTAAAATGTAAATATGGTCTTCATCCTCAATACTATCTGTTCTTATCAATCTTGTTGCCATAACTTTCAAGTATGCCCACGACCAATGGAATAGCTCAAATTTACCTCTTGGTGCTTGAAGAGGACTATCAAAAGGAGTAGTCTCTAACTGGTTTGAAATTGTAATAATAGAAGTTATACCTATGTCTCTTGCAAATTTCACATATCTATCTACTTGTGTCTGTTCTAATACTTGATTGCCAACTTTTGACTCAACAAAACACATCCATTCAACAATAGGATTATTTTTACCGCTTGTAATAACTATTACACCATCAGGTCTATCACCATCATCATTGGATAATTCAGTATATGTGTGAAGTTGCACATTTTTATTAGTGATTTTTTTAATGCCGATAGTTGAAAGTAGCTCTTCTCTATACTCTTTAACAGCACTCATTGTCGCTAAAAAAATTGATGTAGTAGATGTTTCACTTTCAGATTTTCCAAGTGGAAATAACCTTGAACTACGTTGTTCTAAATCTTCATGTTCGTCTAATCCAAATAATTCATGAATATCATAAAAACTGGTTGAGCCAAAGTTTACTTTTTTTAACATACTACTTCCTTTTTTAACTTTATTTAATATAATAAAACTATTCTAGAAAAAAACAACTTTTATGCTCCTTTATTCACCTATTTCTTTATTTATAAACTTCTTTATCCTATTCTTGTATATTGAATTTTTATTGTAAATAAACTATTATTGTAAATAGATGTTATTGATATAAATACAACTATTCATTAATTTATACAAGGAAGTAAACATGAAAAAAATCAACCTAATATTAGGAATTTTGACTATCAGCTTTATTACAGGCTGTACGCAACCACAGCCCAGTAAAAGTTTAGCTACTATTTATCATGATACAAATATTACTTCGGGTATGCATACCTTACGTACACCTGACTTAAATATTGTTAATACAGTTGAAATTGGTGATAATATGTATCAAAAAAATTATTTATACATATTTGATACAAGAGATGTTGTCTTAAAAAATGTTAATAAGCAAATTACATATTATGCCTCTCAAAAAACTGTAAATAATAATCAAGATGAAAGTAGTTTAAACTCTCTCAGGAATATGATTAATGGTGCAGTGGATGTAATGACTGGGGGTGATTCTATCCCTACTTCATCAATAAATATTGATTCAATAGGTCGTAAACTAGTGTCATGGTCTGACAAACAATTAAAAGCAGTTTGTTCATTTCCTAATGCCAATTATAATAACTATTCATATTATGATAAATGTCTAATTGATCTTAATAATACAAATCAATTTACTCATATTAGTTTGTATAATGGCCAAGAACTTTTTGAATTAGTAAAACCAATAGACTATACAGATATCCAATCAACAGAATATTCAAAAGAAAGTTTTAAATACATAGTTTTATATCAAGGTAAAATAGGAAATAAAATTAAAATATCATTTAGAGAATTTTTAAATGATATGGCAAGACCTGCTTTTACACAAAATATTGAATATGAACTTGATGATAAAGAAACTACTTTAATTGGGTTCAAGGGTTTACGAATTGAAGTGTTAAAAGCGACAAATCTAGATATTACATATAAAGTAGTTGAAGACTATAAATAGTTTTTTATTGGAGTATTAGAAATTTCGTGCCAGTCCGATAGAATACTAAATTCTTAACGGTCTCTTTAAAAAAGGTACTGTGTGATTATTTTAGAAGAAAAGGGGTATAGAAAACGGTCAAAAGTCACTCTGGTTAGTGTATTTTCCTACGATTTCCTACGTTTATTTTAATGTTTATAAGGAACTTTCGTGATGGTATACGTTGAACATTTGGTGAATATAATGTTTATGCGTTTTCAAACCTATTTTTGGGCTTAATACACTAATTGGTGAACATGGTGAACATTTTTAATATAGAATTTTATAGAAATAATTTTTATAACTATTTTTTCTTTATATAAGAATATAATACTTAGAATATATTCACCATGTTCACCATAATCTCTCCAAGACCTTAAAAAATACTACTCTACATGATGGTAAATATATATAATATACATTCCCCACCACTCTCTAAGATCACTTAAAAATAAGGTGACTTGATTGTTTTTTATCAAAACCTCGTATAGAAGAACTTTTTTCATACTCCAATATAGACTTTAATTCACAATGAAGTAATTTACTTGTCCTTGTTTGATAAGCTCTATCGAATTTATGTTCATCTTTCGTAAACGCAAATGACTCTATACCACTTTGAGCAAGACAATCAATTAAAAAAGTGGTTCTAAATCTTTTATGTTTAAATGACCATTTGGCTTCTTGATATTGTTTATCTTTCGGTTCAAATCCAAAGAGATTTGTAAATTTTTCAAAACTCATTATTCTCAAAGCATCAATTAACTGATTCATTTTATTATTAGTCAATCCAACCATATTTTCCTTGGCAATAGAATTCTTCATTACCCTTGTAGCCTTTTTTACATCTATAACTAAATTCATCAAGTAGTTATAGAATTCTTCCACTTCAAACATTATTTGATCGTGTGCCTTTTCATTCCACCAAGATTGTTCAATCAATTTATTCTTAGTTGTTACAACATTAAATCTACGATCATCAGGTTCAATTTGGATGGGTTTTGAACTATTACTACTTATGATTACATTTGTATAATTAATCGCTGAAAATTGTTTCACATTCTTTTGATTAATCTCTACTGCTGAATCAGTAATAATTGTTTTTAAAGTATTAGATATTTTCGTTCTACTTTTTATATCTATAGCTACTTCATTAAATTCTAAAAACATAGACTGAAACATATAACCATTAAACTGACTTTCTAAATCCGTATTTCCAAGATTTAATCTACAGTTCCTTTTACCTACTAAATGACTTATTATAGTCGCTGTAATTCCTTTTCCAGATCCTTGTAAACCATGAAATACCCATGCTATACCAGTTTTTTTTCTTTTTTGAACAATATAGGCTAACCAATGGATAAAATATTTTTTTGCCTTTTTATCACTTTCAAATAAAGTGTTTAAAAACTGTTTAGTATAAGGAGGCATTGTTTTAATAGACTTATCTCTTTTAAATGGGGGAGTTTGATAAATATTAATTGCCTCTAAACCATCTTCAAATAATTTTTTTGAATTATCATGGTCAGGTTTATAAACTAAAATCTTTTCAGGTATTGTATGTCTGTAGTTAGTTACATCTTTGACAGTAATTGCACCTTTTGATCTACTAGCCACAGTCTGATTAAAGTCTGTAGGTTTATAAATTCTAAATACACCTTCACCAACTTCAGCCATTACAGCTTTATTAGAATCCCAAAAAAGAGGATGTTCAAATAAAGAAGTAAGTGAAAATGAACCTGTTGCATCTTTTTGATCTTTTACACGTTTTTCAACATCTTTTTTTAGATCAACTACTGAATATTTGTATGTTCTTTCAGCACGATCTTTTAATTGATTACACAATGATCCTCTTACAGCTTTTACATCTACACATGCTATAGCATCTAAAAGTGGTTCTATTGCTGTATATTCAAAAAACTCAGCATCTTCAATCATCTTCATAACCTCAGTTTGTGTAAGAGTCTTATTTGCTTCTTTTCTTCCATCATCTAAAATATACAAAGAATGTCCACTACATCCAGAACCTCCACACTGTACAATTAACTGTTTTTTCTCATTATTACTTATATACGCAAAAGCATACCCAGTGGTAAAACCTGTACCATCAGAATGTTCTTTATTACATATTGGACAAGCTAATTGAGAATATCTTGTACCTTTAGGTTGGGTATGTAAAAACTCTTCAATTTCTGAAAACTTAATCCATCCATCTTCAGATAATATAAATCCATCTCTTGAAAGTATTGGAGTTTGTACTTCACCCGTTTTTTTATTTACAGGTGGAATTTTAAGTGCTTTTTCACCGATAAACTCTGGTAATTCTAAATCACCTTTAATTTGACAATTAGCATATCTACCCTCTTTTATAGGTTCAAATTCTTCATCAATTGTTTTAAGTTCAACCACTTCACCTTCATTTATTACTGTATGTTTTCTACAATAAGACACATCTTCTTTACAGGGATTCAAGTTTTGAGCTAAAGAGGTTGTAGCTCTCATATCCTGTATTTTAGGAACATTAAAACGTTCCATAAATTCAGCCACTTGAAGTTTATAAGCTGTTGGATGTTGAGCCACATTAGTCACTTGAATTAAAAAGTGAAACTTATAAGGATTACTTTTATGATTCGTTGAAGGTTTTTTAATAAACCACAAATTGTATTCTATAAACAATTTCTCTAACTCATCAGCTTCACCTTCAAGGTCAGTATCAAATCTAATCCAACCAAACACCTCAGTAATGTTTGAAGTTTTTCTATGTCCACCTTCTACAGATACAGGTATAGTGGCTTCAGAGTTTAGTTGAACTATGAATTCTTCAGCATTGTTAAAATGTTTCATTTTATAGCCAAAAGTTGTTACTTTATCTTTTCTTACTCTTGCAAAGCTCATTGATAAAGTATTTGTTATAATATCAATAGGCTTCTTTTTAGAGGTCTCTTGCTTTTTCATAATCTTATACCTCCACTTCACTATTAAATAAAGCATCTAATTCTGATACTTCAAAAACTGTAACTCTGTCACTAATTTTTTTAGGATGTAATTTTCCTTGTTTAGCATATAACCAAACAGTACTTAACCCTATACCCAAATATTGAGCAACTTCTTTGGCTCTTATATATTTTTTACTCATGTGGTAATCCCTTTAGATTACTTAGTACTAAGTTATTTTGTATTGTTTAAACAGTGAAATAGTATGATCAAAGCTTTACCAAGTATTTTATTTTTTAAAAAAAGCTGGTAAAGAATTGAAAAGCAGGGAAAGTACAGTTATTTTGGTAAGTCGTCTAGATAATCTATAAGTTGTTTTGCTTCCTTTGAAAAACCAGTAATGTTGTATTGTTTTATGATTTCATTTATACAATCTTTCATTTTAGTTTTTGATTTTTTATATTTTTTAATAAAATTGTCGAATGGTAATATTTGCCAATGATTAGGTTCAGGCTCATGAAGGTCTTCAATATATAGGTCAATTAATCTGACTAACTCTATATAATCATTTATTTTTTTTTGATTACCTCTACCATCTTCTCGTGGCTTACCTGGTTTAACTAAAGTATTTCTAAATTTTGTTGCAATTTTTAAATATTTTTCTCTTTCAACTTTAGTATCATTAGGCATCTCTGCTATGCGATCTTCACATATGAAATTATAAAATTTTAATTCTGTTGCCAATTTACTAGCTACTTTCTGATAGTTTTCCTCTCCAACAAGAACTAAAAAGTAACCATATGTTCGTATTGCTTCTCTTTGTTGATAGGAAACATATTCGTCTACCATCAGTTCTTTGTCAGCTTCTTTTTCAAAAATACACATAAACTTATCAAATTCATTTTGATCTATTTTAGGTTTCATTAGATATCACCCCATTTAAATAATCACTCCACCATTGCATAAGCTCTCTTCTTTCATCAAGATACTTTGCACGATTATATGCTTTAGAAACACTATTACCTATACTATGAGCTAAATGCACTTCAATGACTTCATATTTAAAAGGACTTTTTTCATGTGCGATACTACTGAACATAGCTCTAAATCCATGAGGTGTAAATTCTTTTGATGTAAAGCCCATATTTCTTATAGCATTTCTTGGTGTTTCACTACCAATATGTGTATTCTTCCCTTTTGTACCAGTAAAAATATATTTATTCTTACCTGTATATTCTCTCATCTCTTCAAATATTTTTAGTGTAGTATTTGTAAGAGGGACAATATGATCGCTTCTTGTTTTCATTTTTCTAGCAGGAATATTCCATTGTTTATTTCTAAAGTCAATCTCACTCCATTCTGCTTCAACAATATTGGCTGTTCTTAAACTAGTATAAGCCATAAGTTTTAAAGCATGTTTTGTAGTTATTTCACCTTGATATTTTTCTATTGCAAATAGTAATCTTGAAATATTTACATCATCTGTAAAAGTCGCATGATGTGTTACTTGTCGTTTTCCTAAAAGTTCATTTAAATCAATATCATTAGCAGGATTTCTTTTAGCATAACGATTACTTACAGCCCACTTGTATGTTTTACTGATAGCTTGATAGAGTTTTCTTGCACTTTCTTTAACTCCTCTCTTCTCCATTCTTTGCATTATATCGATAATATCATCAGCTGTTACATCATCTATAGGCTTAGCCCCTATAAACGGAAAGACATCATTAACAAAACCTCTCATCATTCTCTTGTAATGACTTTCACTAATATCTTCTTGTACTTTCTCAAGTCTTTGTAATGCTAATTTTTTAAATGTGTTAGTCTCTTTATTTTTCTGTAGTTCTTGAAGTTGTTTATCTTGTTTCTTTTTCTCATTAGGATCAATACCTTCTGCAATAAGAGTTTTTAACTCTTCTCTTTTTTGTCTTGCAGTTGCCAAAGATATACTTGGATACTTACCAATAGTATATTTTTTCTCTTTATTTTCGAAACGATATTTTAATTTCCATGATTTATTACCCGTAGGGGTTACTTCGAGGAATAAGCCCCCACCATCAAAAAGCTTATAGTTCTTGTCTTTTGATTTAGCTTCTTTGATTTGTGTTGCTGTGAGTTGTGTTGTAGGTCTAGCCATTTTATAACCTCATCTAAATAGGGGCTTTTCATCTTGGCAATAAGGGCTTGATTTTTCTAAGCCCCTATAATAGCCCCCATATTTTGAGGATTACTATAACATAAGTTAGATTACATTAGGTTGTGGTTTCTTTTAAAGTTCGTATTTTAGGGATTTATTTAGGTGTTATTAAATTGTATAAGATTAATTAGTGGTGGACAGAGAGGGATTCGAACCCTCGGTACAGTTACCCATACGCATCCTTAGCAGGGATGTGGTTTCAGCCAGCTCACCCATCTGTCCTTTGGAGGTCGACATTATAATAGTCTTTAGATAATACTTTGCTTAAAACTAAGAAGTTTTAAGCATTATAGTTGTTGTAATATTTTTTCTACTACTTCAGCAGGATTTTCAGCCTTATAAATAGGTCGTCCTACAACAATGAAATCTACTAAAGCACTCTGTGCAAATGCTACGTCAGCTACACGTTTTTGATCACCTGCATCTTCACCAAACGGACGAATTCCCGGTGTTAATGTCATAAACTCTTTTGATGTAAGATTTTTAATAGACTCACTCTCAAATGCAGAACATACTACACCGTCAAGTCCACACTCATGTGCATCTTTTGCAAACTGATCAGCTTTTTGGGCAATTCCTTTTTCGTATACTGCACTAAACTCTTCTTCTGTAAATGATGTAAGAGCAGTCACGGCTAATACTATTGGACGTTTCTCATATGATGAAAGTCTGTCCATAACCTCTTGCATAGCACGGCGCCCTGCACTTGCATGTACGTTAAACATATCAACGCCAAGGCCCATAATAGACTCAGCAGCATCTGCCATTGTATTTGGGATGTCATAAAGTTTCAGGTCTAAAAATATTTTAAAATCAGGGTTGATTGCTTTGAGTGCTTTTAAGAACTCTTCTCCATCACGAATGTAAGTTCTAAGCCCTACTTTGAGCCAAATATTATAGTCTTTTATTTTTTCAACGAGAGCAAGGTTTTCCTCTTTAGTAGAAAGGTCTAGTGCAACACATAATTCCATAATCAGTCCAATACATTAATTTATGAAATTATAACACTTTGGAGTTTGATTGCGCCTTATTTAGCTAGAGTGAATTAAGATTGCGGCATTATAATGTCATTAATATTTTAAACAAGGCATTTGACTAACTATGAAACTTCTTTTTCAAAATGATGATTTTGCAATTGTCTCAAAACCTGCAGGAATGAACTTTCACTCAGAAGATGAAGCGGGTTTTGTAGTACTGGCATCTGAGATGCTTGACTGTAAACTTTTTCCAGTTCATCGTTTGGACAAGATGACTTCCGGACTTGTTATCCTTGCCAAAAGCTCTGAAGTTGCGAATGCTTTTTTACAACTGTTTGAGTCTCGTAAAATTGAAAAATATTATCTGGCAATCAGTCTTCGAAAACCTAAAAAAAAGATGGGAAAAATTGTAGGTGACATGGCAAAGGGAAGACGTGGGAGCTGGAAACTAATGCACACTAAAGACAATCCTGCCATCACCCGTTTTATCTCAGTATCTCTAAATCCGGGAGAAAAGCTTTTCTTAGTAAAACCATATACAGGAAAAACCCATCAGATTAGAGTAGCTATGAAATCTGTCGGTTCACCAATTGCCGGAGATGAAAGATATGCAGCTGCTGAAGATGCTAAAAAGCTCGATCGCGGCTATCTGCATGCTTATGCTTTAAAATTTGATTTAAACGGGGATTCGTTCTCTTTTAAACTTCCACCCGATGAAGGGGAGCTGTTTTTAACAAAGGAGTGTCAAGGGCAGATAATGTTATGGGATAAACCCGAAGAATTTTTCAAATAGTTTTTATCTATTTACAAGCTTGTAAAACTTTTTTCTTTTCTAATCTTTTTGCTAACTCTTGCTTTTGTTCTACAGTTAAAACATTGTACATATTGTCTCGAAGTGCACTAAAAGAATTTTTTCTTTCCATTTTGTGTCTCATCAACATTGCTCTGAGTCTATCTCTTTGTATAACGTTTAGTTCTAAGTTCATCATCTCTTCTATGACCTTTTGATCAGTTTGCATTTGACAACTTTTTTGATCTCCACATCCACCTTGTGAAGAGCAACATGCTCCTGAAACTGCATATAAAGAAGATGCTAAAAACAAAGATAAAGAGAAAACTGTAATTTTATTCATTGGAAATTCCTTTGCATAATAGTACACAAAAGATTGTAAATGAAAAGTATAGAAGAAGGTTGTTGGTTAAGTCTTATTTAGACTTAACCATAGTTTCGATTTTCTCAACTACTGAAGGGTCTTCAAGTGTTGAAATATCTTGCGTGATCTCCTCGCCTTTAGCAATTGAGCGAAGGATACGACGCATAATTTTTCCAGAACGAGTTTTTGGAAGTCCCGGAGCAAAAACGATATCATCACATACAGCGATGTTACCGATCTCTTCTTTAATGTGAGAGTTAATGATTTTCATCTCTTCAACTTCATCAGCTACACCGTTATCAGATTTTAGTACAACGTAAGCAAAGATACCCTCACCTTTAATTTCGTGTGGTTTACCAACTACAGCAACTTCTGCAACATTCCAGTGTTTTTTGATTGCAGCTTCAACTTCAGCTGTTCCCATTCTGTGACCACTAACGTTGATAACGTCATCTGTACGACCAGTAATTGTAATGTAACCGTCTTCATCGTAGATAGCACCGTCACCAGTGAAGTAAACAGCTTTACCGTCTTTTTTAACATCACCGAAGTATGATTTGATGAATCTGTCAGCATCACCCCATACACCACGGATCATAGATGGCCAAGGACGAGTAACACACATATAACCTTTTTCACCTACGCCTACTTTATTACCAGTTTCTGGATCTAAAATTTCACCCATAATACCCGGTAACGGTAAAGTAGCACAAGCAGGTTTGATAGGAGTAGCACCCGGTAATGGAGAAACGATGTGTCCACCAGTTTCTGTTTGCCAGTAAGTATCTACGATTGCACATTTGCTTTGACCAACTTCTTCATAATACCATTTCCATGCCGGTGGATCAATAGGCTCACCAACAGTTCCCAGAACTTTAAGAGATGAGATGTCGTATTTTGCAGGCTCATCTTCACCAGTTTTATGTAATACACGGATTGCAGTTGGAGCTGTATAGAATTGGTTAATTTTATACTCTTCAACCATTTGCCATGGGCGACCAGCATCAGGGTATGTAATAACACCTTCAAACATAACAGTTGTCGCACCCATTGCAAGTGGACCGTAAACGATGTAAGTATGACCTGTAATCCAACCGATATCAGCCGTACACCAGTAAGTATCATTCTCTTTTACGTCAAATACCCATTCCATAGTCATTTGTGCCCAAAGAATGTATCCAGCTTGGTTATGTTGAACACCTTTTGGTTTACCAGTTGAACCTGATGTATAAAGTAAGAATAATGGATCTTCACTATCCATAGGCTCAGCATCACATACAGAAGATTTGTTTTTAATTAACTCGTTGTAAGAGTAATCACGTCCTGCAACCCACTCTACATCTTCATTGTTTCTCTCAACAACAAGTACTTTTTCAACAACATCACAACCTTCTAATGCTTTATCTACAACAGGTTTTAGCATATATGGTTTTTCTTTTCTAAATGCACCGTCAGCAGTGATTACAACTTTAGCTTCAGCATCTTCAATACGATCACGTAAAGCTTCTGAAGAAAAACCACCAAATACGATCGAGTGAATTGCACCGATTCTAGCACATGCAAGCATTGCATATGCAGCTTCAGGAATCATTGGCATATAGATAACTACACGGTCACCTTTTTTTACACCGAAATCTTCTTTTAAAAGATTAGAAAATTTGTTCACTTGGTAGAAAAGTTCAAGATAAGTAATAATTTGTTTATCACCTCTGTCACCCTCAAAAATAATCGCTGCTTTATTTTTACGAGACTCTAAATGGCGATCAATACATTGGCTAGCAACGTTTAATTTACCACCTTTGAACCATTTAACAAATGGGAAGTTTGATTCATCCAAAACATCAGAAAACGGTTCGATCCAATCTAGTTTTTCTTTCGCATAGCGACCCCAAAAACCTTCATAGTCTTCCATAGCTTCTTGTTGAAGCGCATTGTACTCACACATGTTTTTAATTCTTGCATTTTTAGCAAATTCTTTGTTTGGTTGGAAAACCGGTTTAGCTTGAATCTCTGACATTAATATTCTCCTTAAATTAATTTGTCAATTTTAAATAAATCATTGCGGTCATAATCGCATCATTAACCGCATTGTGCGCTCCCATACGAGGCAAATCTAAGCTTTGCATGATTGTATCGAAGCGTAAATCAATATTTCCTTGAGGTATTAAAGTAATTGTTTTATCAAAATATAATTCAGAAACCTCGACCATCTCATTAGGCAATTCTATTCCTAAAAGCGGTCGTATGTACTTGTTTATCATCTCGACATCAAACTCTAAATAATACCCAACTAATTTTGAACTCCCAATAAAGTAAAGAAACTCTTTTATAGCCTCTTGACTCTCTTTAGCATCTTTTAGATCGCAAGGTCGGATTTTATGGATCTCGATACTTTTTGGATCTATCTCTTTTGTATTTTTAAGATACACTTCAAAGGTCTGTGAAGTGATTATCTTATTCTCTTTTATTTTTACTGCACCAATGGAAAGAACTTCATCCTCTTTCGGATTTAGTCCCGTTGTCTCCGTATCGAAAACAACTACCGTACCATCGTCACTCTTTTGAAATAAAAATTCAAATTCTCTATCTTTGAGTCGTTTAAAATCTCGACGCTTTTTAAAAGCTTTAAAGATAGATGCAAACATCAGCTCACAATCTCCAAATGGAAATGGAAAGTGATAAACTTCTTAAATTTATTTACGATTTTAAAACTGTCTTTTAAGAGGTCTTTTTGCACTTTCTCCAAAGAGTTCGGATCGATAAAGTTGTCATCATCTAAACTTGTAGCACCCAGCATTGTTTTTAACTTCATAGAAGAAAGCGTATCAAAACTCTCAATAAGTTCTGATGCAAAATTTTTATCTATCACACCTTTATTGTTCAGTTGTTTAATTCTCTCAACTGTATTTGTTTGTTCTATACGGTATTTCAATGCCAGACATCTTATACCGTGCACCAATGCAAATAAACCGCCTTTTTTGACATCAAGTTTATTTGCATGGCTTTTTTCAACAACAAAGTTTGAAAACACAGATAAAGGTGTTTCAAAATTGAGTGTCGCTTTTGCCAAATGTGCTAAAACATCATCTCTAGCTTCAAATCTTTGAAATAGAAAATCTTTTAGCCCATCAAGCAAATCGCAGTTTCCACTCACACATTTTGCATCTAAAAATATACTCAAGTTTTGCAATGTACTTTCATCCATAGATGAAGACCATCCGTCTATAAGTTCTTGATATGAACGAACGTTTCTTCTCCAAAAAGGATTGCTTACCATCACACCGCCTTTACACTCAGGAAAGCCGATATCCAGTAAAAAACTATTAATCTGCATCATCGGTTTTTCAAACAAAGCGACGTCTACACTGTCATCTACGATCAAAGCATTGTCTTGATCGCTTTTGACACCCTGTTCTTCTCTTCCCTCACTGCCCATGACAATCAGGGAACACTTATTTTGTAAAGACTCATCGACACACATCTCAAAAGCTTTTTTATAAATCTTTTCATTAAGTGCCGAGACGAGTTTAGTTATGTAACGAACCTTAACTCCTTTTGCAGTAAGGGCTAAGATCAGGTTTTTTACATCGTCTTGTATACCTTGAAGATCTTCAATTGAGTTTGCTCTGTCTATCTGCACGGCAACCAAATGGGAATGGTTGGCAAAAAAACTAAGAAGATCCAGCTGCTCCAATACTCCGATAATTTTTCCTCCGTCTTGAACGACAACTCTTTTAATCTCTTCATGTGTCATAACAAGCAGTGCGTTAAATAAGAACTCCTCTTTTTCAACACTCACCATTTTTGATGTAGCTATAGTTTCAATTGGTTCATCTATTTGCACATTGCCTAAGAGTACTTTTTCTTTAAGATCGGTATCTGTTACTACACACTCTTTTTCATCAACTATAATAATACTTGCTTTGAATCTTTTTTGTTTTTGGAGGGCATCATAGATTGAAGTTTGAGATGAGACAATACATGCTTCATGAAGGTAGATGTCTGAAACTCTTGCCACGAGAAAAGGTGTGAGTTCACTACTGTTATGGTATTCTTTAAGTTGTTTGTGACGTGAGATAAAATCTTGGAGAAAGTAGCCTTGGATCTTTTTGTTCTGCATAAGATCGAGAAAGTCGTCTTTTTTGATCTCGTAGCATATAAGATCTTCGGTTACTACAAATCGTGAAGATGTTTCTTGATAGATCAAAGCGTCTGCATCAAAACTATCACCCTCATTGTATATGTTGTACAGTTCATTGTCAACATATTCTGAGACTTGTCCTTTTATAATTATGTAAAAGGCTATACTTTCTAGTCTTGGCGAAACAAGGAGTGTTTCTTTTGTATAGTATGCAATATCTATTTTGGACATCAGATTGTCGAGTTCCACGGAACTCAACAATTCAAATGGGTGAATAGACTCGATTAAACGTCTTTGATCTAATATGCTCATTGATTAATGCTCAACTGCACCTTCAGCGCCAATACCTGTTTGGCTTCTAATATATTGTGCTTCGAATAGTTCACGTTCATTTTTAGCATCTTCAGAATTATCTGTAATAGAGAAGAACCAGATACCAACAAATGCAACAACTACTGAGAACAGTGCCGGATATTTATATGGGAAAATTGCTTCCGCATTGCCTAAAATTTGTACCCATACAATTGGACCAAGAATAACTAGGATAACTGCCGTAGCCAAACCTAAAGTACCACCGATTACAGCACCGCGAGTTGTAAGTTTTTTCCAGTACATTGAAAGGAAAAGAATCGGGAAGTTAGCAGATGCCGCGATAGCAAAAGCAAGACCCACAACGAATGCGATGTTTTGTTTCTCAAATGCAATACCCATGATGATAGCAACAACACCAAGAACGATAGTAGCAATTTTAGAAACTCTCATTTCTTGCATAGAATCTACTTCACCTTTTTTAAATACCGAAGCATAAAGGTCGTGTGAAATAGCCGATGCACCAGCTAACGTTAAACCAGAAACAACCGCTAAGATAGTAGCAAAAGCAACAGCTGAGATAAATCCTAAGAAGAAGTCACCACCAACAGCATGAGACAAGTGAATAGCCGCCATGTTGTTACCGCCTAAAATCGGTGAACCACCTTCAATAGCTTGTTTTGCCATATCTAAGTAATGTGGATTTTGGAATACCATAACAATTGCACCAAAACCAATAATGAAAGTTAAAATATAGAAATAACCAATAAATCCTGTTGCATAGAAAACCGATTTACGAGCTTCTTTTGCATCACTTACAGTAAAAAATCTCATTAAGATGTGTGGTAAACCAGCTGTACCAAACATAAGAGCGATAGCAAGTGAAATAGCAGAGATAGGATCGCTAACAAGTCCACCAGGGCTCATTACAGATTCCCCTTTCATCTCAACTGCTTTTGCAAATAATGAACCGAAGTTAAAATCGTAGTGAGCCATTACAGCTACAGCCATAAATGTTGCACCAGATAATAATAAGAACGCTTTAATGATCTGTACCCATGTAGTTGCAAGCATACCACCAAACGTTACGTAAAGAACCATCAGTACACCAACTAGGATAACTGCAATCTCATAGTTTAGACCGAAAAGAAGTTGAATTAACTTTCCAGAACCAACCATTTGTGCAATCAGATAAAGAATAACAGTCGCAATTGAACCAAATGCCGCCAATGTACGGATTGGAGTTTGACGTAATCTGTACGATGCAACGTCTGCAAATGTATATTTACCAAGATTTCTTAAAGGCTCAGCAATTAGGAAAAGGATGATTGGCCAACCAACTAAGAAACCGATTGAATAAATAAGACCATCGTATCCTTTTAAATATACAAGACCTGAAATACCAAGGAATGATGCCGCTGACATATAGTCACCTGCAATCGCCATACCGTTTTGAAAACCAGTAATACCACCACCTGCAGTATAAAAATCTTTTGCAGATTTTGTACGTTTAGCAGCCCAGTATGTAATACCTAAAGTACCACTTACAAAGATTAAAAACATTACGATTGCAGAGATGTTCAACTCTTGCTTCGCAACTTCACCTTCAATTGCACCACTAGCAAAAACAGCAATTGAACCAAGTATTAAAAATAAAAACGCTCTATTCATTAGTTATCCCCTTTAATGCTGCTTTTGACTTTGTTTGCAAGCTCATCAAACTCACTGTTTGCTCTTTTTGTATAGATACCTGTTAAGATAAATGCAATAATGATTACTGCAATACCTATCGGAATCCCGATTGTTGTAACACTGTCACTATTTAATGGCTCTGCCAAGAGTGACGGATCAAATGCTATAGTTAAGATAAATGCGAAATAAACAACAAGCATGATAATTGTTAAAACAATTGCAAAAGATGTTCTCTTTTTTATCAATGTTTGATAGTCTGCATTCGACTTGATCTTTTCAATCAGATCTTTTTCCATAATATTCCCCTTTTTAGAAGTTATAGTTTAGGATAAATCTATACTCATCCCACTCAACCGCACCACGTAAAGTCGTGTCAGCATTAGTTTTGTTTACATAAAAGTCGTTTGTAAAGTTTCCTCTAAAACGTACTTGTAAGTTTTTGATCATTGACGGATAGTATATCACATCAAATCCTACTTCAGAAGCATCACCTTCTGTGTATCCATTATTCGCTGCCATATCAAAGTTTGCATAGTATACTGCAGAAGTCAGTTTCGCACCAAAATCTTTCCAGTCATACGATACAGCCGCTTTTGCAGCCTTTGTTCCTGCTAGGAACATATGACGTGTAACCATACCTTGCGTATATGCCGGCATACCACCCCATGGTGTGATAATAGCATTTGCAGTAGATGCATCGTTAGCACTGTTTTTACTTGTTTGTGAGTATGCAGCATATACATTAAAGTTTGCAACTTTAACACCCACTTTTGCAGCTCCATACAATCCATTTACAGTTCCAGCAAGCTTATCACCTACTTCATCTTCTTTAATGAATTGTGCTCCAACATATGGAGATACTGAATTTGACGGCATACTATAGTTTAACTCACCATAGACTGCATTTAAAATATCGTGAGCATAGTAATCCCATAATTGAACTTTAAGGTTAGGAACACCAGTATATGTAACAGATGCCACACTTACACCTTTTGTATCTTTGCCTTCACCAAGTGCGTATGTACCCATATTCACAAATTTACCTACGTTACTATGAGCATCAACAGCAGAATAACCTGATGTTATTGGTAAAATACCATTAGTGTATACACGACCGAAAGTACCTTGAGCAAATCTTGTTACATGACCTGCTACGATAGTAGTATCTGGAAGATCTTTATTAATTAAAAGATATGCTTCAAATAAGTTTGGTAGCATTCTCGCATCATCGCTACCCGCTAATGGAGTATCTAACTTTTGACGACCGCCTTTGAAAACCGTATTTTCATATTTATATTGAACATACGCTTCACCAATATATGAGATACTCTTGTTGTCAGGACCTAAAAGTGATGGATCTACCTTTACATAGTCAGTTTTCGGGCTATCTAAGTTAAAACCGTTTGTAGTATAAAATGCAGTACCTAAGCTAAGACCTTTAAAATCTGCCGTTTCAAATTTTAAATATCCACCAACAGCATTGGCTTTTCTTGTGTAGTCACTTTTAGCACTTCTAGTGTCTGAAACACTTCTTACAATGCTAAATTCTCTAATTTGTCCGCTTGCTTTCCCCTCAGAAAACATTGAACTCAGATCTTCTGCTGCATTTGCATTAACACCAGCAACAAGACCACATCCAATAAGACTTAATGTGATACTTTTTTTCATTTTTTCTCCCCATTTAAAGTATTCAAGTCTAATGCTAAAAAATGAAAATAGCATGAACGTAGCAAAATGCTATTATTAAGAAAATTAATATAAAAGTTTTAAAAGTGAGTAAAAAAGTAACTAAGGTTTTTCAATCATGTAACCCATACCGCGAACATTTACTATAATATCCTCTTTAAGAGCCTTCTTTAGTCTGTTTATCTCGGCACGAATCGTAGCATTGTCTACTATTGCGTCATTCCATACATACTCTTGAAACTGGTCAAAGTCTACTACCAAACCACGGTTTCTAGCCAGTAAATCGATAATCTGTGATTGTTTCTTTGTAAGTGTTTGTGCTTCTTGTTGAAAATAGAGTGTTGAGTGTTCCTGATCGTAACTATAGTTCTTTGAAAGCACCATATGGACATTTGGAGTTTTTGCAGACATAACAATCCGGTCTATTCTTAGAGCTAATTCTTTCAAATGAAAAGGTTTTTTGAGATAATCGTAACATCCTAAATTGTATGCACGGGAGATATCTTCTATATCTACCAATGCACTTATATAGATCGTAGGTACATGAATCTTCATGCTGTGAAGCTGTTCTAAAATAGAAAGACCGTCAATTTGCGGTACGTTGATGTCTAGTAGAAAAAGATCGTATTTATTGTTTTGCATAGCTTCGTATGCACTCTCTCCATCGAAGAACGCTTCAACAATGTGACCTAATGATTGTAAGTACTCACAAATCGATTCGTTGAGCATCACTTCATCTTCTAATACAAGTATTTTCATCTATTCACCCATTATCGTAAATCTATATATAAAAGTGTTTTTTTCATCACTGCGATCTAGTGAAATCTTCACACCTTCTTCATCACATATGTTTTTTACAAGTCGAAGCCCTATTCCAAAGCCTTCTATTTTGGAAGTTTGTTCATCTTCCCCTCTATAATATTCATCAAAAATCTTATCAATATTTTTAATCGGCTGAGACTTGCTTCCTATGGAAAACTCAACTTCATGCATAGTTTTAGTCAACTTTACATCTACTACTTCATTTCTATATGTATATTTGATTGCATTGGTTATAGAGTTATCAATAATACGCTGTAGTTTTGTTTTATTGAAAAAGATATATGCACCTTCTACTTCACTATGAAATGAGAAAGATACACTTGAGAGGTTTGCCACTTCAGAGAAAAAGTCTATTCTACTTTTAATGAATTTGTTAATATCTATAGATACTTTAGGATAATTAATATGTTCTTTCTTCACCAGATAACTAAGATCATCATAAATATTAAAAATATTTTTCGCAGCCGCTTCTACTTTTGCAAGATGTCTATCTTTTTCATACTTCATCTCATACAGTTCTAACGAAGTCAATATAACACTAAGCGGTGTATTTGTTTCATGTACCGTATAACGCAAAAACTCTTTTTGTGCATCCAAAATGCGTTCAAGGTCTTGTGTTTTTGCTTTTACTTTATCTTCCAAATGTAAATTCAGTTCTCTGAGTGTACGCTTTTGTTCATTGATTGTATCAACCATTTCGTTTACATGCGTTCCCATTGTTTTGAACTCTTTAAACAAGATCGTATTTGGATTAATCACCTGATCGTTGTGTGCCGCATCTTTAAAGAAGATCAAAAACGACTCCATATCTCTTTGGAGCAGAGTATTGAAGATCTTGTAAAACCCCAGCATGATCGCAAAAAGGATAAAAGCCAGCGTTGCAATCGCTAAAGTGTTTTTAATTAAAAGGGATTTTAGTTTCTCTTGCGCTACATCATAATTATATGGAGTACCTGCCATTTGTTCATGGTGCTGTTGAGAGAGCGTTATCTCATAATCATGGTAATTTTCTTTAATAAGCAAGTAGGCAAAAACTATAGTAAAAAGCAAAATAACAAGTGTCGTTACAATATTTGCCTGACGAATAGTAACACTGTTAAATCGTAAGACTAAATAGTTTTGCAGCTTAATAAAGAATTCTTTCATAAAAGAATTATACATAATTTATAAACTTTGCACTATAATTTCAAAAAACAAAAAAGGCACAATATGTTCGGAAGACAACTAAAAGAGTACGATTTATCAAATGTTAATGAGTTCCAATGGGCAAAAGTTTCAACAAACAAAGGTGATATCTGGATCAAGCTTTATCCTGAAGAAACACCAAATACGGTTGCAAACTTTGCTTACTTAGCTAATACTGGTTTTTATAACGACTTAAACTTCCACAGAGTTATCCCAGGTTTCATGGCTCAAGGTGGATGTCCACACGGAACTGGTACTGGCGGACCTGACTGGGCGATCGCTTGTGAAACAAACAAAAACACTCACAGACACGTAAAAGGAACATTATCTATGGCTCATGCTGGACCAAACACTGGTGGTAGCCAATTTTTCATCTGTTTCGTTCCATGTCCACACTTAGACGGTGTTCACACAGTTTTTGGTGGTATTGAAGCTGACGATGCTGAATCTATGGCAGTTTTAGATTCTATCCAAATGCAAGATGCAATCAACTCTATCGAGATTTTTGCAGAAAGAGCGTAAACTGCTACAAACTGGAGTATATTCTACTCCAGTACCCTCTCATTTCAACCTCTAACCAAATACTCTCAAAGTCGGAATACTTTATGAATCTTCTAAGTCAATATTGATATTAAGGATATACAATGAAAGTATGCAGATGTGCCTATATTGATTATGATTCTATTGTAGAAAGTGTAAAAAAATACGGTGATGATTTAGAAGCAATTCAAGAAGAAACTGATGCTGGCACTATTTGTGAAATGTGTATGTTTGATGAATGTTCCAAAATAGACATCTCTTTACCTGAAGCGATCAAAAAAGCCTTAGAAGAACTATGAAACTGTCGTAAATAAAACTTGCTATAATTCTATAAATAGTTTGAAAGGTAATAATGCTAGTTCATATCTGCTGTTCGGTTGACAGCCATTTTTTCTTGGAAAAGCTCCAACATGATTTTCCCGAAGAAAAACTGACTGGATTTTTCTACGATCCAAACATTCACCCATACTCAGAATACCAACTACGCTACCTTGATGTACAGCGTTCTTGCAAAAAACTCGGCATTGATTTACTTGAAGGCGAGTACGATTTTGAAGCTTGGCTTGATGCCGTACGCGGACTAGAAAAAGAGCCTGAAAAAGGTGCCCGCTGTGAAGTATGTTTTGATAAACGCTTCATCACGAGTGCAAAAAAAGCGCTAGAACTAGGCGAGAAAAAGATCACAACTACCCTGCTTGTAAGCCCGCTAAAATCCCAAGAGCAGCTCAAACGTGTCGGCGATGATTTTCATGCAAAGCACGGTGTTGAATTTATTGCCGTAGATTACAGAAGCGGCGGCGGCACACAGGATCAATCACGCGTAACAAAAGAGGAACAACTCTACCGTCAGGACTACTGCGGATGTATCTATGGACTTACAATGCAAAGAGAGCATCAAGAGAAACTTATGGATGAGATGTTCTCCCCTATTTCTGGACAAACTCTGCCTGCTTCGATTGAAGAACGTTTAGAGATGTACGCACACCGCAATGAACTCGAAGACAAAGGTATAAATTACCATATTATCAAACAGAAGTTTTTAAACTACCGTCAATTTAATTTTAAACTTATCAGCGGAAAAAAAGATGTGCTTGATGCCTATGCACTCTCCTACTCTACACTTCCGAGAAAAAAAGCGCAAGGACGCATAGAGTTTGAAGCACATAACGTTGCTTATTTTAACCGTGAGGAGATCAAGTTTGTTACATTAGAATTTTTCAATGAACAAAACTCCACAAACTATAAAACGATAAAAGAGTTAATCTATAATCCCCTCTCGTTCGAAAAAGAGCTTGAATTTAGAAAAAAAGTCAACGATACCAATTATGACTTAAGCCCTATAATTGTAGTTACAAACCTCCCGGATACAAAGCTTTCCATAGAACTTGATGCTACAACTTATGAGGACACAAAAGAAAAGCTAATCATTTTATAATGAATTTTTTGATAAAATATCCCAAAAATATCATTTAAGGCATTAAAATTATGATTATGGATGTTGTAGAGATTCAAAACATATTACCTCACCGTTACCCTTTCTTACTAGTTGACAGAATTACAGAAATCGTTAAAAACGAGTCACTTGTAGGTTATAAAAACGTATCTATTTCAGAACCTGTATTTGAAGGTCACTTCCCGGGTCACCCGATCTACCCTGGTGTTATGATTTTAGAAGGTATGGCACAAGCCGGCGGTGTATTAGCATTCAAAAGTATGGATAACCTAAGCGAAGAGGAAGTAAAAAACAAAGTTGTTTACTTCATGAGTATCGATAAAGCGAAATTCAGAAACCCTGTAAAACCGGGAGATCGTCTTGAGTACAGAATCTCTGTTATCAAACATAAAGGTGCGATTTGGCTACTTAAAGGTGAAGCTTACGTTGATGACAAGTTGACAAGTGAAGCGGAACTTAAAGCTATGATCGTAGATAAATAAGGTTAAAAATTGAGTAATATTTCCAAACTTGCCGTTATTGAAGACGGTGCAGTTATCGGTGAAAATGTTGAAATCGGACCGTTTTGTTTCGTATCTTCTGAAGCGAAAATCGGCGATGGAACAAAGATCGCACAAGGTGCATGTATCTACGGTAAAACAACGATCGGAAAAAATAACGAGATCTTTTCTCATGCCGTAATTGGTTCAATTCCGCAAGACCTTAAGTTTGCAGGAGAAGATGTTGAACTGATTATCGGTGACAACAACAAGATCAGAGAATTTACACTTTTCAACCCGGGAACTAAAGGCGGCGGCGGTAAAACAATTATCGGAAACCACAACCTTTTTATGGGTTACGTTCACTTGGGTCACGATGTTATCATCGGAAACCACTGTATCTTGGCAAATGCCGCTACGTTAGCAGGTCACGTTGAACTTGGTGATTATGTAGTTATCGGTGGAATGACACCTGTACATCAATTTGTTCATATAGGGGACTATGCAATGATTGGAGGTGCATCTGCACTTTCTCAGGATGTTCCACCGTATTGTATGGCTGAAGGAAACCGTGCCAACTTAAGAGGTCTAAACCTGACAGGTCTTAGACGCCACATTGAAAGAGATGACATCAATGCACTAAAAGCTGCTTATCGTGAACTTTTTGAATCGGGTAAACCTTTAAAAGATACGGCAAGTGAAATTTTAGAAGCTACAAAAAATCATTACGTAACCGATTTATGTAACTTTGTAATTAAGACAAAGCGTGGTATCCCGTTTGAAAGGAAAACAGAAAATGATTCATAGACATTGTAGCTTTTGTGACGCAAGTGAGAGTGAAACAAATCCACTTATAGCCGGTAATGGTGTTTACATCTGTAAAAACTGTGTAATTTCTGCATATAAGATTATGTTCGGTGATGATAAAGTCTCTGAAAACGAACATGAGCACAAAGAACTTTTAGATGCAGTTGATAAACTGATGACTCCAAAAGAGTTAGATAACTTTTTAGGGGATTACATCATTGGTCAAGAAAGAGCAAGAAAGCTTTTAAGTGTTGCTGTTTATAACCACTATAAAAGAATTTTCAAAACTCATAACGTTGAAGATGACGATACAGAAATTGCAAAATCAAACATCTTACTTATCGGACCGACAGGAAGTGGTAAAACTCTTATGGCACAAACAATTGCCAGAGTATTAAACGTTCCTATTGCCATCGCAGATGCTACAAGTTTAACTGAAGCGGGATATGTTGGAGAAGATGTTGAAAACATCCTTACAAAATTGATCCAAGCAGCAGACGGTGACGTTGAGCGTGCTCAAAGAGGGATCATCTTCTTAGATGAAGTAGATAAAATTTCACGTATGAGTGAAAACCGTTCAATCACTCGTGACGTTTCGGGCGAAGGTGTACAACAAGCACTTCTTAAAATCATTGAAGGTTCTGTTGTAAACATTCCGCCAAAAGGTGGAAGAAAGCACCCTAACCAAGAATTCACAGCAGTTGACACATCAAATATTTTATTTATTTGTGGTGGTGCATTTGACGGTTTAGAAGAGATTTTAAAACGTAAACAAGGTGAAAATGTACTTGGTTTTGGACACGATAAAAAAACAAAAGATGAGAAAAAGCCTACATTTGACATGGTTGAACCTGACGATCTAGTACAATACGGACTTATTCCCGAACTAATCGGACGTTTACCAATTATTGCTTCACTTAACGAAATTACGGAAGATGATATGGTGCGCATTCTAACTGAGCCGAAAAATTCACTTATCAAACAATATGTAAAACTTTTCTCTATAGATAATGTAGAACTTAACTTTGAAGAAGATGCTCTTCGTGCAATTGCACAAAAAGCTATCAAGCGTAAAACTGGTGCTCGCGGACTTCGTGCTATTTTAGAAGAAGCGATGATAGATATTATGTATGAACTTCCTGAATACAGCGGCTATGAAGTACTTGTTACTAAAGAAGTTATCCAAAACGGTGAACAACCGGCATATATTAAAAAAACAACACAAAAAACAGCATAAAGGTGAGATATGATATTTAATAAATTTATTGGGCTTTTTTCAAACGATCTTTCGATTGACTTAGGAACTGCAAATACGATCGTTATCGCAAAAGGGAGAGGAATTATTATTAATGAACCTTCAGTTGTTGCAGTAAAAACAGAAAAATATGGACAAAGCAGAGTGCTTGCTGTTGGACATGAAGCAAAAGAGATGGTTGGGAAAACTCCAGGAAATATCAAAGCTATCCGCCCTATGAAAGACGGTGTTATCGCAGACTTCGATATGACAGAAAAGATGATCAGAAAGTTCATTGAAAAAGCACACGGGAGAAGTTCACTTATCTCTCCGCGTATCATTATCTGTGTACCTTACGGTCTTACTCAAGTTGAGAGAAAAGCTGTTCGCGAATCTGCAATGAGTGCAGGTGCAAGAGAGGTTTATCTGATTGAAGAGCCTATGGCAGCTGCAATCGGTGCTGGTGTAGACATTCGTGAACCACAAGGTAACTTAGTTGTTGATATCGGTGGCGGTACTACTGAAATCGGTGTTGTTTCACTTGGTGGTTTAGTACTTTCAAAATCTATCCGTACTGCTGGTGATAAAATTGATCAAGGTATCATCAACTACGTAAGAAAAAAATACAACTTACTTATCGGTGAAAGAGTTGCTGAAGAGATTAAAATCACTATCGGTACTGCTGTTACTTTAGATGAGCCGCTTTCTATGATCATCAACGGTCGTGACCAAGTAGAAGGACTTTTAAGCTCAGTTGAACTTACATCTGACGATGCACGTGATGCTATGAAAGAACCTCTTAAAGAGATTGCTGAAGCACTTCGTGACGTATTAGAGATTATGCCTCCTGATCTTGCAGGTGATATCGTAAACCACGGAATCATCTTAACTGGTGGTGGAGCACTAATCCGTCAACTGGACAAATATCTTTCAGATATCGTTAAAATCCCTGTTTTCGTAGCAGATGAACCGCTTTTAGCAGTTGCTCGCGGAACTGGTCGTGCTTTAGAAGAGATAGACCTACTACAAGAACTTTTCGAGAATGAATAAATCTTCGATTGTATATTTCTTTATACTTCTTGCACTCTTTGTGGGTGCACTGAATTACTCCTCAACAGTACAAAAACCGTTTATTAGTGCGCTAAACTTTATTAAAGACGGTTACCACAACACTACAGAATATATCTCAGACAGCTATAACAGACACTTTTTTCAAGCCGATACAATAGACAAACTCAAAGAAGAGTTACAACGTTATGAGAACAACCATCTCGTAATGCAGGAGCTTGCTTCTGAAATCGATGATTTATATCAAGCTAACGATGCAAACATGAGTATCAATCCAGAAGTAGAACTTGTTCGTACCATATCTTACCAAAAATTAGGGAATCTCAATCGTTTATGGTTGAATGTAAAAGATTATAACGGTTCAAAAATTTATGGTCTTGTTTATAAAGAACTTGTTGCCGGTATTGTAATTAAATATGATGATAAACCTCTTGCTCTTTTAAATAGTGACATTAAAAGTACATATGCCGTCTATATTGGTGATTCTAAGGCACCTGGCATAGCTCATGGAAATAATGAAGAGAACATTGTAGTGAATTTCATACCTGCTTGGTTTATCATCCATGAAGGTGATGAAGTAGTTACATCGGGACTTGACAACATCTTTTTTAAAGGTTTAAAAGTTGGAAAAGTGATCTCAATCAGCCAGTCTGAAGGGTATCAAAATGCAATTATCAAACCCTATTATCAGTCTACAGAACCAAACTATTTTTATATGATTAAGGTTGTAAAATGAGACTTCTTTTAGTCAACTTATTGTTACTCTCAACTTTACTTTTAGCTCAAGATTCAAAACAAGAAGTCAGCTTAGGTTTTGGTCCTTATATTCAGTCACAGCCATACAAAAACACATCTGACATTATTTTACCTTCACCTGTTGTTTTTTTTGACAATTCAATATTTTATGTACGTTGGACACGCGTAGGTATGTACTTTTTAGGGGAGAAAAATGAAGATTTTTCTTGGGGTTTATCACTTACTGCACAACCAAGAACTTTAGGTTATAAAGGAAGTGATTCACTAATCTTAAGCGGTATGAGTGAGAGAAAAAGCTCAATTGAAGGCGGTATAGCTTTTAGTGCTAAATATAAAGGTACATATATAGAAAACATGTTACTACACGATCTTCTTGGTTATCACGATTCTTGGCTTAACAAAACTGAACTTGGAACAAAATATTCTATTGGCAAAGTAAATTTCTATCCAAGCGTTGTAATGCTTTATATGAGTAAAAAATTTATGAACTACTACTACGGAGTCAAAGATAGTGAAGTCAACTTAGCACTTAATCGTCCTGCATATAAAGCAAATGATGGTTTTGAGTTCGGTGTACAAACTTACATCGGTTTTCCACTCACAAAAAACTTTTCTGCACTTTTCAATTTAAGATACGATTATCTCCCAAACAGTGCAAAAAACTCTCCATTGGTTGAAGATAATTACATTTATTCAGGATTAGCTTCAATTTTATATAACTTCGAGTACTAAACTTCATCAAATATTAAGTGCTTTTTGGCTATAATCTCTAAATTTTATATAGACTATTTAGAGGGTAAAAAATGCCAAAACGCACCGACATTAAAACTATTTTACTTATAGGTTCTGGACCAATTATTATTGGTCAAGCTTGTGAGTTTGACTACTCTGGTACACAAGCCTGTAAAACTCTTAAAGAGCTTGGATACCGTGTAGTTCTTATCAACTCTAATCCAGCAACTATTATGACAGATCCTGAATTTGCAGATAGAACATATATTGAGCCGATCAAAGAAGATATTATTGCAAAAATCATCAAAGATGAGCATGTTGATGCAATCCTTCCAACGATGGGTGGACAAACAGCACTTAATGTCGCTATGAAAATGTATGAAAAAGGGATGTTAGAAGGGGTAGAATTTTTAGGTGCAAACCCTGAAGCTATTAGTAAAGGTGAAGACAGACACCTTTTCAATGAAGCTATGATTAAAATTGGTATGGATTTACCAAAAAGTAAAAATGCATACAGTGTTGAAGAAGCAATCGAAGTTGCTAAAGAGATAGGTTTCCCTGTTATCTCAAGAGCTTCATTTACACTAGCCGGTGGTGGTTCAGGTGTAGCATACAACATGGAAGAGTTTGAGAAACTTGCTCAAGAAGGAATTTCAGCTTCTCCTATTAATGAAATCGAAATTATGGAATCTATGCTCGGTTGGAAAGAGTATGAGATGGAAGTTATCCGTGACAAAGCGGACAACTGTATCATCGTATGTTCAATCGAAAACTTCGACCCTATGGGTGTACATACTGGAGACTCTATTACTGTTGCTCCTGCACTTACTCTAACAGACAAAGAATATCAAAGAATGCGTGATGCTTCTTTTGCTATTCTAAGAGAAATCGGTGTTGACACTGGTGGATCAAACGTTCAGTTCTCAATTGATCCTAAAACTGGTCGTATGATCGTAATTGAGATGAACCCTCGTGTATCTCGTTCATCTGCACTAGCATCTAAAGCAACGGGTTATCCGATCGCAAAAGTAGCAACTCTTCTTGCAGTTGGTTTTACACTTGATGAAATCACAAATGACATTACGGGAACTCCAGCAGCATTTGAGCCTGTAATTGACTACGTTGTAACAAAAGTACCTCGTTTTACGTTTGAGAAATTCCCTGAAGCTATCAGTACACTTTCAACTTCAATGAAGTCTGTTGGTGAAGCAATGGCAATCGGTCGTACATTTAAAGAATCTCTTCAGAAAGCACTTTGTTCACTTGAGACTGGACTATGCGGTCTTGATCCAATTGATGCTGATGAAGATTTTATTAAACACGAAATCCGTCGTCCAAATGCAGACAGAATTCTTTATGTTGCAGAAGGTTTCCGTCGCGGTTTAAGTGTTGAAGACATCTTTGAGCTTTGTAATATCGATCCTTGGTTCTTATACCAAATCGAAGAGCTTATTGCAGCTGAAAAAGCTATGGATGATAAAGTTCTTTTTGAAGAAGAAGCTATGAGAATCGCTAAAGTTGACGGTTTCTCAGACAAAAGAATTGCACAACTAGTGTCTCAAAATACTGATAACAAAGTTACTGAAAACGATGTATTTGAAGCAAGAAAAAAACTTGGCGTAAGACAAGAATACAATGAAGTAGATACTTGTGCAGCAGAGTTTGAAGCACTGACTCCATACCTTTATTCAACTACTAACATCACAAAACTTCCTGTTTCTAAAAGAGAATCAGATAAGAAAAAAGTTCTTATTCTAGGTGGTGGACCAAACAGAATCGGTCAAGGTATCGAATTTGACTACTGTTGTGTACACGCAGCATTTGCTTTAAAAGAGATGGGTATTGAAACTATTATGTACAACTGTAACCCTGAGACTGTTTCAACAGACTATGATACTTCAGATGTACTTTATTTCGAACCGATTGACTTTGAACACGTAAGAGAAGTAATTGATACTGAAAACCCAGATGGAATTATCGTACACTTTGGTGGACAAACTCCACTTAAACTGGCAGACGGTCTTACAAAAATCGGTGCTAAAATTTCTGGAACGCCTTCAGCTGTAATTGATCTAGCAGAAGATAGAGAACAATTCTCTGATTTCGTAAACAAACACGGTCTTAAACAACCGGCTAACGGTTTAGCTAGTGCTAAAGAGCAAGCTCCTGCTATCGCTGAAAAAATAGGTTACCCTGTACTTGTTCGTCCATCATTCGTTCTTGGTGGTCGTGGTATGAAAATCGTATATTCTGAAGCTGAATTAAATGAGTATATGGATTTAGCTATCTCTGTTTCAAATGAAGCTCCGGTTCTTATTGACAAGTTCTTAGACCAAGCGATCGAGCTAGACGTTGATTGTATCTCTGACGGTAATGAAGTATATATCGGTTCTGTTATGCAGCATATTGAAGAAGCCGGTATCCACTCTGGAGATTCAGCATGTTCACTACCGCCTGTAAACCTTTCTCAAGAGATGATCGAAAAAGTTGAAGCACAAACTAAAACTATCGCACTTGGTCTTGGTGTATGTGGTCTTATGAATGTTCAATACGCTATCTATGAAGGTGAAATTTACCTAATTGAAGTAAACCCTAGAGCTTCTCGTACAGTTCCTTTCGTTTCTAAAGCGACTGGTATGCCTCTGGCTAAAGTAGCAACTCGTGTAATGATGGGTGAGAACTTAAGAGACTCTCTTGCATACTACGATAAATACAATATTGTTGAAGAAGTTAACGGTTTAATGCGTCCAAAACTTAAAGGTCATATCTCTGTTAAAGAAGCGGTATTCCCATTCCATAAACTTTACGGTGCTGACTTAGTTCTTTCTCCTGAGATGAAATCTACCGGTGAAGTTATGGGTATCAGTTCTAACTTCGGTATCTCATTTGCAAAAGCTCAATTAAGTGCAGGAAACAATATCCCGACAGCTGGTACATGTTTCTTATCATTTGTAGATGCAGATAAAGAGCATGCTATTCCTTTAGCAAAAGACTTAGTACGTCATGGATTTAAACTTGTGGCTACAAAAGGTACACAACAAACTCTTGAACAAGCTGGTGTAGAGTGTGAAGTGGTTCTAAAGATCTCTGAAGGGCGTCCTAACATCGAAGATGCTATGAAAAACGATGAGATTGCAATGGCAATCAATACTTCAGATAATAACACAAGCAAAAAAGATGCAGTTGTAATTCGTCAAGAAGTTCTAAAACGTAATATCCCTTACTTTACAACTTTAAGTGCTGCACGTGCTGCAGTTCTGGCACTTGACGAAATGAAAGATGATTCATGGTCAAAAGCAACAGCACTACAAGACTTTTTAGTATAAACGAACAAGTCATTCTAACACAAACCGATACTACTGTCGGTTTTGTGTCTCAAAATGCCAATGCGTTGGCAGATATAAAAACTCGTCCAAACAGTAAACCATTTATTAAAGTTTACAATTCTCTGAAAAGTTTGCAAGATGCACATAAAAGAGTTCCAAAAACTCAAAAAAGGCTTCTTCGCAGAGCTAATAAAAGTACCTTTATTGTAAAAAATGAAGCCTTTCGTATAGCTGCTTACCCTTTACATTCAAATATATTGCGTAATTTAAACTGGGTTTATTCAACCTCTGCAAATGAAAGTGGTAAAAATTTTGACAGAGAATTTTGTCAATCAAAAACTGATATAATTATAGAAGATCTCAATGATTTGGAAGAAAAAACAGCTTCTAAACTCTTTAAGATCAACAATAAAAAAATAAAGAGATTACGATGAGTAAATTTTTTCAAGCTTTGTTATCGGGGATGTTTTTTACATTTATATTAGACTTTTTTCTTTTTCTGGGAATTAAACTCAATTACATCGATTATTATGAGATAGATCTTTATTACAATATTCTTTTTGCAGATAATCAAGACTTCTTGATATTTCTGTTTTTTACTCTTTTAATCGGCTACGTAACGCTTTATACAAATATAAAACTGGCCCTTGTATTTGTCGGGAGTTTATTTCTACTGAGCTTTGCCACTTTAATTGCCCCTATCGGAAACAGTGTCGGTGCATATATGCTCTCTAAAGAAAATGTAATCCTGCAAACAAGCAGATTTTCTTACCATGGAGATATCCTTTATAATGGAAGAAAAACAGTAACATTCTACGATACGGAACTACAAAAAATCATCATCTTAGACAAAAAGAAAATAAAAGGAAAAATTTAATGAAACAATTTTCATCTTTAGCCAGTGGTGTTGCACTAGGAAGTGCCGGAGTACTTATGATGAGTGTTTTAAGCGGTTGTTCACAGCAACAAGAGGCTCAAAACAAGTTTTTAGTAATTGAACAACAAACTAACGGGAAATATGTAGTAGTTGAGGAGATGCCGACTGACGGTCCTACACGTGCAATAATTCGTGAACGTGATGCAAACGGCAATGTTAGTGAACGTTTTATGAATGAAGATGAGATGAAAGCTCTGGCACAACAAGAATATGACAAGGTACAAAACGGTACAAGTGAAACGCTACATGACGGTGCGGGTGATGCAGGTATGGGACTTGCCGGAACAATACTCGCAGTAGCTGCAGGAAGTCTGCTTGGAAATATGATTGGAAATGCACTCATGAATAACAAAAGTTTTGCAAGAAATGCAGCAACTACAAACAGAAGTGCATACTCTCGTTCAGCAACATCATCAGCTAGTAAAACATCAAGTAGTAAAAAAAGTTTTTTTGGTTCTTCAAGCAGTTCTACATACAATAAAAGCAGTGGCAGTTATTCTAGTAAAACTGGCAGCAGTTCTTTCGGAGGATAAGAGTGGTTCAACTCCAAAATGTTACTCCTCTGAGTAATGATAAATTAGAAGAACTTGGTTTTTCTTGGCATACGGATCATGACGGTAGTAAATATGTCAGTAATGCTCTTGTAGTAGTTTCGGCTACTGAAGCAGAGGCATATTATAATGCGGTTAATGAGCTTTATGATATGTATGTTGAAGCTGCTGAATATGTTATTGAAAATGATCTATTTTTTGAACTTGGCATTCCATTTAATCTAGTTGATGTTATCAAAAAGTCTTGGGAAAATGATGTTCACTGGCATATTTACGGTAGGTTTGATCTTGCAGGCGGTATCGATGGTAAACCTATAAAACTGATAGAGTTTAATGCAGATACACCAACTGCTCTATTTGAAACTGCCCTGCTTCAATGGGCAATTTTAAAACACAATAGTTTGGATGAAGAACAGCAGTTTAACCATGTATATGAAGCTATCTCCAATAATTTTAAAAGACTCATTACCCTTTTTGAAGAGACAGAAAAATTCGATGAGTTTTATGATGGATGGAAAATATTATTTTCATCGGTAGAAGGAAATGATGAAGAGGAAGCAACAACGAAGTTGTTACAACAAATGGCAACTGATGCAGGTTTTGCAACATCGTTTGAATTTTTACAAAATGTCAAGTTTGATGAAAATGGTATCTATGATGCTCATGAAAATAAATATGAGTATTGGTTTAAACTATTCCCTTGGGAAGATATAGCAATAGATGAACCTGAACTTGCAACTACGCTTACATCTATTATGCTCAATCAAGAAGCAATTATCTTAAATCCAGCATACACTCTTTTATTCCAATCAAAAGGGATGCTAAAAATTTTATGTGATCTCTTTCCTGATTCATCGTATTTACTTCAAACTTCTTTTGAACCACTTAAAGTTAAACAGGTCGAAAAACCAGTTTTTGGACGTGAAGGGGCAAATACTAAAGTTTTAGATGGTAATACCGAAGTTATTTCTCAAACAGAAGGCCCTTACGGCAATTATAAAAAGGTATATCAAGAGTATATAGAATTTGCAAAAGATAATAATGGGGATAAATATCAGGCAGGAGTATTTTTTGCTTATGAAGCATGCGGTCTCAGCTTTAGAAAAGGCGGTGAAATCTTAGATAACATGTCTAAATTTGTAGGACATATTATTAAATAAATCCAGAGATAAACTCTGGACATTTTCTTAGTTTTTACAACTTCCAGCACTTAGTTCACTTTTATGTTGTTGTAAAAACTTTTTTCCTATACCTTTTACTTTTTGCAATTCATTAACATTCTGGAAACAATGAGTTTCTCTATAAGTAATAATTGCTTTCGCTTTTGTCACACCAATTCCTTTGATGCTCATAAGCTCTTTTTGATTTGCATTGTTTATATCAACTGCAGAAAACAAAAAACTAAATCCTAAAACCAGACCTAATAAAACTTTCATTTTATTCCTTTTTGTTAAAATCTGGTTTATTATAATATTTTTTGCCTTTAACAGTAAAAATATTGCAATTTGTTATTTTTTTTGTATAAGTTTTTCTTTGAGAATTTTTTTACCACTTTCAACACCAGGCTGATCGTATGCGTTTATATACATAAATTTAGCACATAATGATGTTAATAGTTCATACTCATACATTAGTGATGCAATAGCACTTTCGCACATACCGTCAATTGTAATCACATCACATGGTATATCGTTTAATGCATTTATTGATTCTATTGTAGCGTCAGCTTGTTTATTAATTAAAGAAGAAAACTCTAAGTCATCCAGATAATTTAATTCTTCTAAACCTTCTAAATTTACAGATGGTATTTTTAGATCATTAGAAAAATTCTCTACTTTGATTACTGTAACAGTTTTATCTCTTTTACCTTCGATAATAAGTTGTAAGAACGAGTGCTGATCTATCGGTCCTATAATACCTATTGGTGTCAATCCCTGTCTTGTTGAATTAATATCGACTTTTCCTAAAGACTCACCCCATAACTGGATATACCATTTGTTAAACCCTTCTAAACGTGAAGAATAAGAAAATACGACATTAACATTAAAACTATTTTTATATTCAACTAAAAATCTTGCTTTATTAATTAAACGTGAATAAAAACTTCTTTGACTGAAGAATGAATCATGTACTAGCTTTGCACCTTTTAAAATATCATCGATATTAATACCTACTATTGCTAAAGGTAATAGCCCCACTGCTGAAAATACGGAAAATCTTCCACCAACATTTTTAGGAATTTCAAAACTTTTCATCCCATTTGCATCCGCATATTTTCTTAGTTTTGAATCATTTTCCGTAACTACCACACAATTATTATGATCAATTTTTACAAGGGAATGTACATATTTAAAAATTGATACTGTTTCAACTGTTGTTCCAGATTTTGAAATTACGATAAACAATGTATCTTCTAGTTCTACTTGCTCTAATTTTGATTGAATATCGATTGGATCAGTTGTTTCTAAAAAATAAAGTTTTTTATCTAATTTTTTTGAATGTTTAAGATATTTATAAATGGCATATGTACCTAATGTACTTCCGCCAATACCTATTACAACTATATTCTTTTGTTTAACCGTTTGTGCATATTCTTTATACGTTGACGAATCTTGTAAAGGAAGAGAATAATATCCTATATCTTCTTTTTCTGCTACAATTTTTTCAAAAATCTCTTCATCTGATATTGTTGGATTAAAATTATGTTTATAGTGCATAACTTTATTTTCCTTTCTCTTGGTTATAAAAATAGTTTGTCGCTTCTACAAATCCCTCTACACTGCCACAATCAAAACGTTTGCCTTTAAACTGATATGCTATTACCATACCGTTTTTTGCTTGTTGACACAGAGCATCGGTAATTTGCAGTTCGCCGTTTTTCCCAGGTTTTGTATTTTGAATTACATCAAAAATATCTGGTGTTAAGATATAACGTCCTATTACTGCCTGATTAGAAGGCGCTTTATCATTATCTGGTTTTTCAACCATATTTGAAACCATAAACACGCTATCTTCTATTTCACTGCCTTCAATAACACCATATTTATGTACCTCTTCATTAGGAACTTCCATAGTAGCTACTATACAGCATTTATATTTTTCATATAGTTTGACCATTTGCTTTAATACACCATCACCATCTGGATTGACACATAAATCATCTGCTAAAACAACAGCAAAAGGGTTGGCAAATCCTACTAGTACATTCCCTTTGTAAATAGCATCACCTAAACCCTTCATCTCATTTTGACGTGTATACGTAAAAGTACAATGTTTAATTATATGTCGAATTCCATCTAACATTTTCTCTTTTGAAGAACCTTTGATTTGATGCTCAAGCTCATAAGATATATCAAAATGGTCTGTGATTGCACGTTTTCCGCGTCCTGTGATGATTGCCATAACATCACATCCAGCTTCCATAGCTTCTTCTACACCATATTGAATAAGAGGTTTTGTTAATATTGGCAACATCTCTTTTGGCATTGCTTTTGTTGCTGGTAAAAACCTTGTACCATAGCCTGCTGCCGGGAATAAACATTTTCTTATAGTGTGGTTCTTCTGCATACGTTTTACCTTTATATTTTTAATTTAAATACTTTTGCACCTGGAGTATTAATAACCATATCATAAAGCTCTTTATCATAGTTTTCCAAAATAAATAACTGAACAAAAGTCGAATTGTATGTTGCTTCATCTAAAACTATAAAAACATTATAAGAAGCCAAATATATAAGATTCATATTTGATGTAAAATTAACAAGCTGAGATTGAACATGAAGTTTTTTATCTTGAGAATAAGCAGTTCTAACAAATCTTCTAATAGGTACTGATTTATTTCCGATAGTAATGCTTAAATTAGATTTATCTAAAAATATATTTTCTCCCAACACTATTTTATTGCCAATCTCTTGAAAATTTCTACTCATATAGAAAAAAGGATCTTGGTATTTTACTCCATTCATTAGATTGAGATTTGAAAAATATGTAATTGTTGGATAAATATTTGTCATTCTAAATGGTAGGTATAAATATATATCTGTTGTTTGCACAGGTAACTTTATATCTTGTTTTAAAGATGCTAAGAATTGATTAGTATCTTTAAATCCATAATCTCTTGTCATTTGTTCAATATTCGATATTGTAGAGACATTACCTTCGAGTTCTCCATCTTTAATTTTTTTATTTCTCATTAAATTTTTTTCAGTGTATTCCACATCTAAACGTGCCATTTTCGCTGCAACATCTTGAGGATGTGTTAATATAAAACTCACAGGAAAGTTAACAGCACCACTATGTTTTCCACCGTCAATTAAAGTTTGTGTATTTGCATAATATCTAATTGGGTATCCGTAATCCCACCAGGCTACAGTATAATCATTTGGTGTTGCAATTTGAGAGAGTTGTTTCAAAACATCTACCTCATCATTATTAAATACAGTCGGTATTTTATACGAATCTATATGCTTATAATTTGGATATAACATTACTAATGTTAAGGCTATCATTGCAAGAAATTTCAACTTAGTGGTTGGAAGTTTTGCAGCAATCTCAGTAATTAAAAATGCCACACCAAAAGCCAAGATAGGTACAGCATAGATTGTAAATCTTAATCCTCCAATATAGGCTAAAAAGCCAAGCCCTACAAGAGGAAGTGACAACAGCATTATTCTATGTTTGAAAAGTAAGTATAGATATCCGATAAAGGATATAATAAATACTAAAGTATGCCCACTGATACGGTTGGCAAACATTTCAAATGGAATTTTCCCAGCTTCTCTTACAGTTTGCATGACTGTAAAAAAGTGGAGTCCTAAGCCTTCTTGTTCTACACTTACGCTTTCACTGAAGACATATCCTTTTAACTGCATCCAAATCGGATTAAAACCACCTGTAACAAAAAAAGTAATAACAGCAATACCTAAAAGATAATACCCATATTTATTAAACTTCTCTTGTGTAAAAATATAATATGAAATTGCCACCAATGCCAGACGTGTATAACCATCAAGTCCCATCATAGCAAACATCATAATAGCCAGCAGTTTATAGTTAAAAATATTTTTACGGTCAAAGAGAAGTGTATATGCTAATATAAGTCCAAAAAATGCAAATTCCAAAGAGTAACTTTGAGGATACCACAAACGATATAGTAAAATATCTAAAGCAGTCAAAAAAAGATAAATATTTTGGTTTGTTTTTACAGCCCATATGATAGACCATAGCAAAAACATTGGAAGAACAATATTAAGCATATCAGTATCATAATATCCTGCCATTGTACGGTTATAATAACTCCATGCAATTGATGCAAGCATTGCCGCAATAAGCCCCATCTCTAAATTTTTAAGAAGCTTTGCAATAAGAATAATAGGAATTACAATTAAAGATGAGAGAAAAACCGGTAGATAGAATATAATACTTTCAAAAGAAAATGGTAAAACTTTAGCAAAAAGTGCTGTAAGTATAGAAGGGGCACTTGTAACAGGTGTTTGATCTATCCCCTCCCTATACACAGTATTACCAAGAATATCTCTTGCACCCTCTGCCCACAAATAACCATCGTTTGTGTTAATCATAAACTGGTCATTGTATTTAAATGGAGTGAAGTCATTGAACTGATATACCCAAATCATTCTCATAGATACTGAAAATATAAATGCTAACAGGATATAAAATATTGTAAGTTTAGTCTCTCTTGTTAAGCTGTTCAAGTTTTTTCCTGTAGATTGAAATGTTGTGTATTTTATCATATTTGATTGCACCTTTTAATAATAATTGGTACTTTTTTAACAGTTCATGATTAATTTTTTCTATTTTTTTCTGATCTGTTGTTAAATGTAATAATTTTTCCAAAGTAGCTATACGAAAACGGTCCATTCCCCAATGTTTAAAACTAAGCTGATCATCATGTCCCGCATATTTTCTAATCAACTTCTCATTAACTAAGGCAATTTGAAATTGTAAAGAAATTCTTAACCACAAATCATAATCTTCACATACTTCTAAAGCTTCATCGAAATAACCGACTTTTTCAAAAACATTTTTGTGTATAAGTACTGACGATGGGGCAATATTGCAGTAAGCTATATTTTCTTCAAAAACATGTTGACCGATTTTTTGAAATTTTTTTGGAATTTTTATTTCTTGATTATTCCGAATCCATATTTCATCAGTATAACTTACTAGACAGTCTAAATTTGATTGATGAAAATCAACTTGTTTTTCTAATTTTTCCTCTACAAATCTATCATCAGAATCCAAAAATGCAATCCAATCATATACTGCATGTTGTATCCCAAGATTTCTAGCACTAGAAACCCCTTTATTCTCTTGATATATATATTTTATTTGAGGAAAATCATTTTGAATTCTTGAAGTATCATCGGTAGAACCGTCATCTACAACAATAATCTCTTTAGCTTGAAAAGTTTGTTGAAGAACAGATTGTACTGCTCTTTTTAAAAGTTCATAGCGGTTAAATGTAGGGATAACAACTGTTATCTCCAATTACCACACCTTAATTTCATTATATATACTGTCTCTCTCGACAGGTGTAAACCCGCTATCTTTAATAAGGCCTACGAACTCGTCTAATTCGATTCCGTTAGCACTCTTTGCTCCAGCAGCTGAATTGATAGACTCTTTTTGAATAGTCCCGTCTAAGTCATTTGCTCCGAACTCTTGAGCAACAAGTGCAAGATTTACGGTAGAAGTCACCCAGTATGCTTTTAAATTCGGTACGTTATCAAGAACAAGGCGAGAAATAGCCATAGTACGAAGTACCTCATCTGCTGTAATCGGATGTTCAATTTTCAGGTAATTGTTTTCTGTTTGATACACAAGTGGGATAAAGCAGTTAAATCCACCTGTTTGATCTTGTAATGCACGGATACGCATCATATGATCTATTCTGTGCTCACGATTCTCTACATGACCAAACAGCATCGTTACATTTGATTTTTTACCGCGTTCATGCCATTTTTTATGGATCTCTATCCATTGATCGGATGTTACTTTCCCTTTACAAATATAATCACGCACTTTTTCATCAAAAATCTCTGCTCCACCGCCTGGCATAGAATCTACTCCAGCATCAACCATCATATCTAAAATTTCATCGTATGTTTTTCCGTAATGACGTGCTAAAAAGTCTACTTCTGCTGCAGTTAGTGCCTTTACATGTAATTGTGGATATTTATCTTTAATCTTTTTAAATATATCAAGATACCACTCTATTCCAGTATCTGGGTTATGAGCTGAAACAATATGAACCTCTTTTACACCATCTTCTACAATCTTATCTACAATTTCCATAATCTCTTCATGTGTCATTGTATAAGGATTTGGATTTTTTCTATTGGCAGCATAGGCACAAAATTTACATACATCAGCACAAATATTTGTCGGATTAATATGGCGGTTAATATTAAAATATGTTTTATTGCCATGAAGCTCTTTACGTTTTTTATCTGCCATTTCCCCTAAAACAAAGAGATCTTCATCGTAAAGTTTTAGTGCTGTATTAAAATCTATTCTATCCATTCTTGCTCATTCTTTTTTTCTAAATATTTAATAATTTCGAGAAGTCCTGTTATACTCCAGGAGCTTTCCACATAGAAGTCGTGATATTATCATCAACTAGCTTTAATTGCTCTTCATAAGCACTTTGCCATTTTTCTTTTAGCTCATCATAAACTTTTTTATTTTCAAAGTTAGGAGTATATGTTTTGTCCCATTGAACCAATTTTTCTGATGCCACTACTAAGTTTTCATATATTTCAGCCCCAACACCTGCCGCCATAGCAGCACCAAGTGCAGTTGCCTCAGTCACTTTTGGAATTTTTACCGTATATCCGGTCACGTCTGCTAAGATCTGTGACCATAGAGTACCTTTACTTGCACCGCCAGCAAAAACAATAGTATCAAATTCTACACCGCTAAATTTTTTTATATTTTCCAAATTAATACTTGAAACTATTGCGGCATTTTCTTCCAGTGATCGAAACATTGAAATTTTATTTGATTTAGTACTGTCAATATTCAAGTTTAAAAAGCTTGGAGCTGCATGGTACCATTTTCCGTATTTCATAGCATCTGAAAAAATTGGTAATATCCCGTAAGAACCGGCAGGTACATTTTTAGCTTTTTCTTCTAAAAGTTCATAGACATCTCTATTTTCTTTTTCTGCTTCTAACTTTTCCAAATCACAAAAAGCATCTCTAAACCAGCGCATGATTAGTCCAGAGAAAAATGTAATCCCCTCAGCTTGCGAAAGACCATTTACTACATGAGGATTTACACGCAGACTCATATCTTTAGGCGGTTTTACATATGAACTAATGTTCACAACCTGTTGCCAAAAACTGCCGCCTAAAACTGCTACATCACCCTCTTTTACAACACCGAGTCCGGCAGAGCCCAATTGAACATCTCCACCGCCCATCACAACTTTTGTAGTTTCTGATAAAGATGTCTCTTGAGAAGCTTTTTTCGTTACATTGCCTAGAACTTCTCCAACTTCATACACTTTTGGAAAAATATCATCTTTTAATCCTATGCTTTGAGCCATATAACTATCCCAAGTTCGATCAGACAAGCTAAATATTCCCGTAGTACCGCCATTACTTGGATCACTAGCGATTACACCAGAAAGTTTTGCCAAGATCCAATCTCCAATCATAGAGATAGAAGCTACTTGTTTATAAATATCAGGACGATTGTTTTTCAGCCATAAAAGCCTTGGAAGTGCTCCAAGTGCAAAAGTCTGTCCACTTGTTTGGTAAAATTTTTCTTCAATCTCCGGAAAATTTTCTTTTAAATATTTTACTTCTTCTGAAGCTCTTGCATCTACATTTGCTACACCCCAGAGCTCATTTCCATCTTTATCGTAAAGGACAATCCCCTCACGCATACTAGTTGCACTTAAAGCTAAAATATCTTCAGGATTCACATTCGATGCTTCTATTACACCTTGGATACAATTGCAAGTGAACTGCCAATTTTTTGTAAAGTCAAAACTCATAGAGTTAGGGACACCCTCTTCTTCCAAGTGTGTCCACTCTTGCTGAGAAACACAAAGCTGATTTCCTAAAATATCAAAAAGTACCGCACGGATACTCCCTGTTCCGGCATCTATGGCAAGTAAATACTTTTCCATTATTTTTTTAATTTTGCTTGTTCTAATTCCCAGTATTCCATAGCAAAACTATCTTTTTCGCTAATACTTACGTAGCCGCCAAGTTTATCAGCTCTTAATACTGCCTTCATTGTATGTTCTACAATATCATTGACAATATCCGACTCTTTTTTCGTTGCGCCAAAAGAGATAACGGCAAGATTTTTTATGATCATATAGTTTGGTGCAGGGTTCAGCATAATTTCACCATTTTCATAACGCATATAATATTCTTCATACTCTTTAATGAAATTTTCAATTCCCGCTTCAAGATTTGTATCTTCCATCACAAGCGGTGCTCTTTTTGTTCTAATGATATGTTCAGGTGTTAAAACACCACGGGATGCAAACTCTTTTAAATTTGGTTGTGATGCATAATATGATGCCAAAGGTGACTGGTTGATATTGATATGAACTTCATATCCTTTGTATTTAGAAAAAGTTTTTGTAATCTTTGCAATATCACAACCGCTGTGCTCGTAACTTCTTTGGATCTCAAGTGCAGCATTTTCATCTAAAAACTCTTCAGCTTTAGTTACTGCTTCAATCATCTTGTCATACGACTTTTTCGCATCGTCATCAAAAGTAATTATACCGTGATTATGTAATATAATTCCCTCAATACTATCCCAGTCAAGCCCTTTTGTCATCACATATATTTTATGAGCTAAAACAAATCCAGGCATCACATAATCAACTATTAAAAAATTTGGATAGAGTTTTTCAATATACTCTTTGCCATTTTTCGAGTTTGAAATAGTCACAACTGCATCTGCATGCGTATGATCAACAAACTTACATGGAATAAGCGCATGTAAAATAGCCTCAACAGAAGGATTTGGTGCTTCTTTATCTGTCATTGCTGCACGTTGTAAGTTCACCATATCACTGTCACTAAGTTTTTCAAGTTGAGCCATTTCTAAGAGAGTATCCAGTTTTACGGGAGAGAAGCCTTCTCTTTGAATATTGCTTAGGTCCCAGCCGCTTCCTTTGACATAAAGGATATCTTCTATTTTTACAGATGTATTCCCACCGCCGTGCAATACCAACTCGTCATTTGCACCTAAAAGATTTGATGTATATACTCTAAAATCTAATTGATCCACACATTTTGCAGCCGCTTTCTCATCCCATAAATTTTTCATTCTTTATCCTAAAACTTCTAATTCATTAGTATACTTATCTTCACAATACGGTTCATATGATGATTTGTATACTGCATAATGAGCTGATGCTCTATGTCCGTCAAGTGCAGCTTCATCTTCCCAAGTTTCCACTGCCATGAATTTTCTTGGATTCTCTTTATATTGCACTATCTCGTAAAACACACACCCTTTTTCAGCTTTACTAGGTTTTACCATTGCAGCCAGGAGCTCTTTCATTTTTCCTTCACTGCCCTCTTTAGCTATAAATGTTACTCTTTTTGTAATTGCCATTTTTTTATTCACTTTTTTTAAGCAATTATAGCAAAATATTATATATAATTAAACTATGGATATATTATTACAAATAGAAGATATTATTGAAAAAAACGGTTCAGATTTTGAACTTTCAAAACTTTTTAAACAGTATATAAAAGAGTATAAAGATTCGTTGCACCAACTTTTTGAAAAAAATCAGGGAAAAGATTTTCTGGTGCGTCATACAAGACAGCTTGACTCTATTATAGAGCTTATGTACAAGACAGTACTACGCCGTACATTTGGAAATTACCTTCCTATGAGAAGCTCAATTCCTATTGCCATTGTTGCTCTTGGGAGTTATGGACGTGAACAGCTCTGTGTACATAGTGACATCGATCTACTAATCGTCTATGAAGATGTCCACGGTTATAACTCCGAACTTATTATTGAAAAACTGTTTTACCTGGCACTTGATGCAGGACTTAAACTTGGACATCGTGTACATGAAGTTCAAGATTTGTTTAAAGCTTCAAATGAAGATATCACAATTCGTACTGCTTTGATGGAAGCCCGTTTTATATGTGGTTCCACTTTTACTTGGCATGCCGCAAGTAGAGCACTACACAGTATGAGACTTTATAATCAAAAAGAATATATTTTAAACAAGATCGAAGAAGCTCAGGAAAGAAGAAAAAAATTCTCTATCTCAATGGAACCAAACATTAAAGAGGGTGTTGGCGGACTTCGTGATGCACAACTTATTTTTTGGGTTGCCAAAACAATTTACGGTGTGGAATCTATTAAAGAGTTAAGCGGTGAACTTTTTACAGAAGAAGAGTATAAAGAGTATCGCATAGCACTCGAACTACTTTTTCGTGTAAGAAGTGCATTACATCTTATTACTGGAAAACAAGAAGATACACTGCGTCTTGAACATATTCCTCAGGTGACAAAACTTCTAGGCTTTACTACACAGAAAAAACTTTCAAGCAAAGTATTAGAAGCAGGCTGGCGTATTAATAACTTTACACAGATATTTGTTAAAAAAATGGTTCGTAGCTTTGTTTACGATACAAAAAACATTGCTGCATTTAGAGTTCAACGTCTACAAAAAGGAATTTATGAAAGAGACGGCAGACTCTTTGCTTCTTACAATCTTACTCCTAGACCTATTAATGAACTTCTGGAACTTTTAGTTAATTTAGAGGACAAAGATTATAAATATGATGCAGGTTTTTTAAATCAGTTCACTTATACACATATCCCTCATCCATTAACTCAAAAAACATATACATTGATTAAACGATTACTTAAAAAAGAACATATCTATTCATTTTTAAAACTTTTTTACGATGCGGGAATCCTGCACGAGCTTTTTCCTAATTTTAAAAAGGTATTACACCTTCCACAGTTTGACGGTTATCACCATTTTCCTGTAGATCTTCATTCTGTAAAATGTATTGAAGCTCTTGAAAACATTCGAGAACCTTTTATCAAAAAACTCTATGATGAAATGGATGAAAAAGATAAGTTTTTACTCAAAATTATTGTTTTATTTCATGACAGCGGTAAAGGAAGAAAACAGGATCATAGTGAAGTAGGTGCAAAACTGATCGCACAATTTACAAAAAAAATGCAGCTTGACGGTGATGCAACTTCTAGGGCTATTAACCTTGTCAAACATCATATTTTAATGAGTTCCGTTGCTTTTAAAGACAACATCCACAATGAAAAAACTCTTTATAAATTTATGTCTAACGTCGGCGATGAAAAAAATCTGAAACTATTATATGTACTTACATATGCAGATATTAACGGTGTTGATGGTGTAGGTGGACATACGTACACAACTTTTAGTTCTAAACTACTTCATGAGCTTTATATAAATGCTTTAGAAATTGCTCAGAACACTGAACGAATTACTGATGCTAAAAAACGTACGATAATTGAAAAAAGAGTAAAAAACCTCCCTGAATTTAAAGAACAGACAAAACTTTTACAGAATAAGATTTTATCGATTGTATCAAATCTGTTTTTCTTTAAAAATTCTCCAAAAGATATTGTCAAAATCGCACTTCAGGCAAAACAAACCGATAAATATTCTTACAATATAACAAACGATCAGACTTTAAGTATAGAAATTTTTAGAAAGATTCCTCTTAATGTAGGTTATCTACTCTCAACTCTCGCTCACTTAAATGTTGTTTCTATGGAAATTTTTACACTTTTTGACGGAGTGAAATATTTCAAAATAGATTTTATGCATAATGTCGATCCAACTATTTTGGAAGATATTACGGCAGTAATCGAAGATGCTTTTGATATGACAAAAGAGGTCAAACTAAGAGATGTTGAGATCAAAAAAGAAGATATTACTATTGATTGTGAACACTCCCTTACCGATGCTGAGATAAACATTCATACTAAAAATCAGATAGGTTTACTGGCCTATGTTATGCATAAGTTTGAACAACTAGGAATTAACATTGTTACGGCAAAAATACACTCTAGTAAATTTAAAGTAAGAGATAGTTTTTTAATGGAAAAACAAAACAATATATGTAATAATATCAACAAAATTTATGATTTGTTAACAAAATAAGATTTTAGGGTTTGATGTATGTGTGGAATTGTTGGGTATATTGGAGCAAAAGATACAAAAAATATTTTATTGGATGGTCTTAAGGAATTAGAGTACAGAGGTTACGATTCGGCAGGAATAGCAGTTTTAAGTGATGGTGAATTCAATAACTTCAAAGCTGTAGGTAAACTCGTTAACCTAGAAGAAAAGACAAAAGATTTTATTACGGATCATTTTGCCGTGGGTATTGGACACACGAGATGGGCTACCCATGGAAAGCCTACAGAATTAAATGCACATCCACATGTAGGCGAGTGTTCTTACGTTGTTCATAACGGTATTATAGAAAACTATGCTGAATTAAAAAAAGAGCTTGAAGCTGACGGTGTACGTTTTCTAAGTCAAACAGATACGGAAGTGATCGTACATCAGTTTGAAAAAAACCTCAAAACTGCAGCATCAGAATTTGAAGCATTTGAAAAAACTGTATCACAGCTTCAAGGAGCTTATGCGATCTTACTTGTTACAAAATCAAAAGAGGATACTATCTACTTTGCTAAACTCGGTTCACCGATGCTTGTAGGTAAAAATAACGACAATGAAAAGTACTTTGCTTCTTCAGATACTCCATTGATTGGCCATTGTGAAGATGTTAACTATTTTGATGACGGTGACTACGGATATGTAACACCTGATGAGATCAAAATTTTTGATAAAAATAAACAAGAGAAGCAACCTCATTTTACAAAATTAGCAACAAATAAACTTTCTGCACAAAAAGACGGATATAGATTCTTTATGGAAAAAGAGATCTATGAACAACATGATGTTATCACAGATACTTTACTTGGAAGACTAGGAACGAATGAAGTAATTTTTGAAGAGTTAGATCCAAAACTTTTTGACGGAATTAATGAAATAAAACTATGTGCATGTGGAACAAGTTATCATGCTGCTCTATCGGCTTCATATCTTTTTGAACGTTACTCCAGAGTAAAAACTTCTATTGAAGTTGCAAGTGAATTTAGATATCGTGATCCAATAATGACACCAGATACTCTTTTTGTTGCTATCTCTCAAAGCGGTGAAACTGCAGACACTTTAGAAACTTTAAAAATGGCAAAAAATGCAGGTCTTAAAACTCTTACGATCTGTAATGTCGACAACTCTTCTATGGTAAGACTTTCAGATGCGACAATTTTAACGCGTGCAGGTGTTGAAAAAGGTGTAGCTTCTACAAAAGCTTTTGCAACACAAGTAACAATTTTTTGGATGTTATCACTACATCTGGCAAGTTTAAGAAAAACACTAACGAGTGATGAGATCACAAAACAGATTGAACTTATTCGTCAAATCCCTTCTGCAGTAAAAGTTCGTGATGAGATTCATGAGAAAATTAAAAGGTTATCAAAAAGATATCTACATGGACATGGGTTTTTCTTTATTGGGAGAGATATCTTCTATCCTTTAGCTCTTGAAGGTGCTTTAAAACTTAAAGAGATCTCTTATCTTCATGCAGAAGGTTATCCAAGTGGAGAGATGAAACATGGACCAATTGCACTTGCAGATCCTGAGCTTTTTACTATAGCACTTTTACCAGAACATATGCTTTATGAAAAAGCAAAAAGTAATGTTGAGGAGTTAAGTGCACGAGATTCAACAATTTGTGCTATCAGTCCGTTACAATTTGAAAAGGCTGATGACTTTATTGCAACAAAAAAACACGAATTTTACATGTTAGAGTTTTTTGAGATGATGGTTGTGGTACAATTGCTGTCATTAGAAGTTTCAATCAGACTGGGCAATGATGTAGATATGCCAAGAAACTTAGCAAAAAGTGTAACTGTGGAGTAGAAAAGTATGGGAACGAAGTTTAAACTGTTATTTATTGTAACTATAATGTTGCTAGCACTTGCTGTCGCGACAATTGTAAATGTATCACTAAATTTTAGAGAATATAGTATAAAAGGTGCTACAGAGAAAGCGGTTATGACCGCAGCAATTGTAAAAGATGGTTTAACAGCTCATATGGTTAACGGAATGATGGATAAACGTCAGTACTTTTTGGACCAAATTTCTATTAATAACAGTGAAGTAAAATCTTTATGGATAGTTCGTTCTCCAAAAGTCATTACACAATACGGTAAAGGTTTTGCAAACGAAACATTACGTGACGATATTGATAAAGAGGTACTTAAAACCGGAACAACGGTTGAAACCATTCAAGAAGGAACAGACTCTATTGTATTAAGAGTTTCTATTCCTTATAAAGCAACAACATCTCAACCAAACTGTCTTCAATGTCATGATGTGCAAAGAGGTGATACTCTTGGAGCAATTAGTATGGAATTCGATATTACTAACATGCGTAATGCAGGTATGGTAACGATCTTAAAAATTCTAGCTATCAATCTTGGCTTTATCGTTATCGTTCTTTATCTATTAAATCATTATGTATCTCCTTATATGAAACTTTTTTCAAGTATGCAAGAAGGTATTACAAAAGCATATAGCGGTGATTTTACACACCAATTCTTTACAAATGTTAAAGGTGATGCAAGAAATATTGCCGAGCAACTCAATACTCTCTTTACAAAAATGCAAGAGACATTTGGAAATATCAAATATAATCTCTCTACGTTTATTCCTCAAGGATGTGTATCATCTAAAGACCCGCTTCACGAAGCAAAATCTATTATTGGGGAACTCTCAGATATTTATAAATTTAAAAAGACCATAGAATTGGATCTTGATAAAGAAGCTGTTTATAAAAGATTTATCGATGCTTTAGAGCATAAATTTGAAGTTCTTCATTTTGCATTTTATCAAATAGATCAAGCAAGAAATGAAAGAAAACTTATTTATGCAACTAGTGATAAGGCGATGTGTGGTAATACTGTAAATTTAAATGCAAATATATGCCGTGCCTTTAGAACACAATCAGATGTAATCTCAACAGAATACATCGATCTATGTCCAGAATGTCATAAGCAAGATGATTATTACGTATGTATCCCTTTCCTTATTAATGATGAATACAGTGTAGTTCTTAATATCGCTGCAAAAGATGAAAGTGATGTAAATCGCATTAATGCACTGACACCAAGTATTAAAAACTATCTTGAAGCTGCAAAACCTGTTATTGAAAGTAGAATTCTTACTGCAAAACTTCGTGATACTTCTTTAAGAGATAGTATGACAGGTTTATACAATAGAAGATTTTTAGAAGAGTTTATCGATCAAGTAATTGCTCAGTCAAACCGTAAAGATGAAACATATACTATTATGATGCTTGATGTAGATTTCTTCAAAATGGTTAACGATACTTATGGGCATGATATAGGTGATAAAGTTATTGTTGCTCTTGCCGGTGTGCTTAAAGACAATATCCGTGAAGCTGATCTTGCTATCCGTTACGGAGGAGAAGAGTTCTTAGTACTTCTTCATAATGCAAGTGCTGAAGGAGCATTAAATGTTGCAGGTAAAATCCATAGAGCATTCTCGGCTCTTACATTTGATGTCGGTAACGGTGAAACTATGAAAAAAACGATCAGTATTGGTATTGCAAAATATCCTGAGGATGCAGATAGTATCTGGAAAACAATCAAATTTGCAGATACAGCTTTATATGAAGCAAAAAACACTGGTAGAAATAAAATCGTAGAATTCCAGAAAGAGATGTTCCAAGGGGAAAACTTTTAATCCCTGGAACATATATATTCCTTCCCTCATATTTCTTTATAATATATAAATAAATTTTCCATTCACTCTATACATAACTATTTACCCAGTAAATATTCCTGCAAAATCAATACTAAAAAAACTCATGCGAATATCTATCTACGCTAGATTTTGAACAAATTTAAAAGATATGATTGTTTATAAAAAGGAAAAGAGGAAGAAAATACAGCGAATGAAGCTGTCACATTAGTGACAACCACATCCAGTACCGCAGCTTTCGCCGCTTGATTGTTGTTGTGGAGCTGCTCCACCTGTAGAACAAGCACTTACACCTGGAGGTGTTGTAGGCTGAACTGCAGCATTGTCAACGCCACCGCTTGCATTGATCTCTTCAATGAAGTTCCAGATAGACTCAGCAGCTTGCATATAACGTTTTGCACTTTCACTCTCAGGAGCTACAAAACTTACAGGTTTACCTTCATCCCCACCAGTTCTGATTGCTGGTTCGATTGGAACTTCAGCAATTACTGTAGTGTCGAATTGTTTAGCCATTGGCTCAGATGTACCTTTTCCGAAAATGTCATATTCAACACCAGTATCTGGAGCAATAAATCCACTCATATTTTCAATAACACCAGCGATAGGGATATGTAATTTTTTAAACATATCCAGTGAACGTTTAGAGTCATCTAACGATACTGTTTGCGGAGTAGTTACCGTAAGACCAGCAGTTACAGGTACACTTTGCGCTAAAGTTAATTGAGCATCACCAGTTCCCGGTGGCATATCGATAACTAGTACATCAAGTTCCGACCATAAGATGTCACGTAAAAATTGCTCAATTGCTTTCATAATCATAGCACCACGCCAGATTAAAGATTGTCCCTCTTCCATAAGTGAACCCATAGACATCATCTCAATACCATAAGCTTTTATTGGAAGAACTTTATTGCCGTTTACTTCAGGCTTAATATCTGAAACACCAAGCATACGAGGAATGTTTGGACCATAGATATCTGCATCTAAAAGACCAACTTTTTTACCCATCTTAGCTAATGAAACAGCAATATTTACAGATGTAGTTGATTTACCAACCCCACCCTTACCAGAACTTACCATTAGGAAGTTTTTTACTTGTGGAGCAATGTTTTTGCCGCGAGAAGAAGACTCTCTTGGCATTACAGGAGCTTTAATGTTAATAGCAACATTTGTAGCACCTGCTCTTTTTAATTCTGTAGTAGCTTCATCAGTAATTTGCTGTGCTACTTCAGGAGCAGATGAAGTAATATCTACTGTACAACTTACATCTGTTCCGTTAATTACGATATCTTTCACAAATCCGAAAGTTACGATATCTTTAGTAAAACCCGGATATGCAACTTTTGAAAGTGCTGACTTTACGATTTCTTCAGTCATTGTTTTTTCCTTTTCTAAAATTTTCTAGTGAGCTTCCGCTAACTTTGCTTCTTCTGCAATTTTTGCAATTGCTTCAGGATTATCCATAATTTCTTGAGTAATTTTGTAAGAACAGAATTTTGGTCCACACATAGAACAAAATTCCGCTTCTTTAAATACATCTTGTGGAAGAGTTTCATCATGATATTCACGAGCACGTTCACTATCAAGTGCAAGTTCGAACTGTTTTTCCCAGTCAAACGTATAACGAGCATCACTCATCTCATCATCAATATCTCTAGCACCTTTACGTCCACGAGCAATATCAGCAGCGTGTGCAGCAATTTTATATGCAATAATTCCTTCACGAACATCTTCTGCATTTGGAAGACCTAAGTGTTCTTTAGGAGTTACATAACATAACATTGAAGCACCGTGCCATCCACCAACAGCAGCACCGATTGCTGAAGAGATATGGTCATACCCTGCAGCAATATCAGTAACTAGTGGCCCAAGGATGTAAAAAGGTGCTTCATGACAAAGCTCACGTTGAATTTTCATATTACGTTCGATTTGATTCAATGGAACATGTCCGGGACCTTCGATCATTACTTGAACATTTTTCTCCCAAGCACGCAGTGTTAATTCACCAAGAACTTTTAACTCGCCAAGTTGTGCATCATCTGATGCATCAGCTAAACAACCAGGACGAAGTGAATCACCTAATGATAAAGAAACATCATATTTCGCACAAATATCTAAGATATCATCAAATGCTGTATAAAATGGATTTTCTCTATGATAGTGCATCATCCAAGCAGCCATTAGTGAACCACCGCGAGATACGATACCCATTTTACGTTTTGCAACTTTTGGCATAGTCTCTAATAAGAAACCTGCGTGAATTGTAAAATATGAAACACCTTGTTGTGCCTGACGCTCTAATACTTCCAGCATTACATCTATACTTAAATCTTCAATCTTGTTGTTTACATCATGAAGAATTTGATAGATTGGTACTGTTCCGATAGGAATTTTAGAATTTGCAATAACTGCTTTTCTAATCTCATCAAGATCACCACCAGTAGAAAGGTCCATTGCAGTATCAGCTTTATAGTGTTGTGATACTTGAACTTTTTCTATCTCACCCTGAACATCTGAAGCGATTGCAGATGAACCAATATTTGCATTGATCTTACATTTAGCTGCAAGACCTATAGCCATCGGTTCTAGTGAAGTGTGATTTACATTGGCTGGAATGATTAGCCTACCACGAGCTATCTCACTACGAACTAGTTCAGGAGATAAATCTTCGATTTTTGCGACATATTCCATCTCTGGTGTAATAATGCCTTGTTTAGCGTAATACATCTGTGTACGAACAGAATCATTCTCACGCTCTTTTACCCATGAAGATCTCATATTCTCTCCTAAAATTTTATATATATATTGGAAATATAGTCAAATAAAGTTAATTTAACCTAAAAGATTTTGCAAAAAGAGACAAATAATCTCCTAATTTAAGATTTCAAAAGTATTTGAACTGTATAATTTCGTAACACTTTTAAGGATTAGGAGCTTCTTTGTCAAACTTGACACTGATATTACTTGCTGCTGGAAACTCCACTAGATTTGAAATGGGAGTTAAAAAGCAATGGCTGCGTATAGATGACAAACCATTGTGGTTCCATGTAGCCAAAAGTTTTGAACAAACACAAAAGTTTTCAGAGATCATTATTGTTGCTTCACAAGAAGATATTGCATTTATGCCAAACTATGCTTCGTACAAATTTGTATGTGGTGGAGAAACAAGACAGCAGTCTCTTAAAAATGCTCTTGAATATGTTAAGAGTGAATCTGTACTTGTTAGTGATATAGCACGTGCTTGCATCAATGAAGAATTTCTAACGCGTATTACTACTTATGTAACAGATGCAGATTGTCTTGTACCCTATCTTAAAGCAAATGATACTATTGTTTATGAAAATGAAACAATCGATCGCGACAAAGTAAAAAGAGTACAAACGCCTCAGCTTTCTAATACTCAAATGTTAAAAAAAGCACTCCAAACAGAGCAAGAGTTTACAGATGAAAGTAGTGCCATTGTAGCAGCCGGTGGAACAAGAGAATTTATTTTAGGTGATGAAGAAGCACATAAAATCACTTATATAGAAGATCTCAATAAAATTCCTTGTTTGAGTGCACCGTCAAACGATACTTTCAGCGGTAATGGGTTTGATGTTCACGCCTTTGATGACAAAGGTGAGATGTGGCTGGGTGGTGTTAAGATTGAATCTGACTTTGGTTTTAAAGCACACAGTGACGGAGATGTCGCTATCCACTCGTTGATAGATGCACTACTCGGTGCGGCAGGGATGGGAGATATCGGAATGATGTTTCCGGATAACGATGCTCAATACAAAGGTATTGATTCTAAAGAACTTTTGAAAAAAGTAGTTAAAAAAATAAACAATTTTGGCTTTGTAATTATCAATGTAGACATTACAATTGCAGCAGAAAAACCACGTTTATCTGCTTACAAAGAAAAAATACGTGAGACTTTGGCATCAATTATGAATATTGAAATGGCAAAAGTCAATATCAAAGCAACGACAACTGAAAAACTTGGCTTTATTGGAAGAGCCGAAGGTGTAGGTGTTTGGTCGAATGCAAATTTAAAATATTTTAATTGGAAGATGTAAATTGAAGATATTAATTATTGAAAATGAAGTATATTTAGCGCAAAGTATTGCGACAAAGCTTGGTGAACTTGGTCACGTATGTGAAATGTGTACATCTACAAAAGATGCAATCCGTGGTAACAACTATGATGTAGTACTCTTATCTACAAATATCAACGGTCAAGATTTCAATCCAGTTATTGAAACGTTTAAAAATTCTATCGTTATTTTAATGGTATCGTATATCAGTAATGATACTGTTTCAAAACCTCTTAGTGCAGGTGCAAAAGATTATATATTAAAACCTTTTATGATCGAAGAGCTTATCAGAAAAATAGATCATTATCAAGATTATGAAAGACTAAAAAAGCGTAACCTCGCTTATGAAAAATATCTTGACTACACTTTTGCAAACGTCAAGAATGAAATCTCTTTAGAAAATGTTGAACTACCACTCTTTATATCTTCCAATTTTCAAAAATATGCGGATGCTTTTGCATTTGAATATGCAAAAGTACAAAATCTACCTATACATTTTGTAACACTTAGTGATCCAAAAGCACTGACAGAGATAGAAAATCTGCCACAAAACAGTATAATCTATTTAATAGACTATCAAGCACTTAAAAAAACAGATAAAAAAGCTTTTTGTGAACTGATAGCCGATAAGAAAGCGATTATATCTTCAACAGACAAAATTGATGAAGTGGTACACAGGGTTATTGAGATAAAAAGTGATAGTAATGTTTTTGATAAAAATGAAATATTACCTATCGAGGACTATGTAAAATATATAGTTTTAAATTATCAAGATAAATACCCTGACACGGAATTATCAAAAAAACTAGGTATTAGTCGTAAAAGCTTGTGGGAGAAGCGAAAGAAATATGACATCATCAAGAAAAAATAAAACTTTATATATTGATAAAGAGGCTGCTTCTGCTTTAGAGCTTGTCAAAGACGGGTTATTGTTACCTGTAACTAAATTAATGAATAAAAAAGAGGCTGAGGACGTTTTAAAAACGGGCTTGATTGATGGTAAAACATTTCCTTTCCCTTTCATTTTAGCACCTTCAGGTAAAAAGAATGAAGAGGTTATTACATCTTTAACTCCAGGTGAAGAGATCTCGATCATTTGTGACGGTGTAGAATATGCAACGATGGTAGTAGATGAAGTTTTTGAAATCGATCCCAAAGAGAGAGTCAAACAAATATACGGGACAGATGACCTAACACATCCCGGTGTAATGACTACAATCAAAAGACTTGGAAAATGGGCACTTTCAGGGGAATATGAACTTTTACATCCAAAGCCAAATGAATCGAAAGTAGCTATCCAAAATGCAAAAGAGATTTTAGAAGCAAAACATGTAACATCTCTCGTGATGGGTGCGAATCCTCTACACCGTGCTCATGAAAAGTTAATTAGACAAACACTGGAAAGTACTGATCTTTTAGTTATTTTTCTTCTTAAACCGTATGATAATGCAAATCTTAGTTTTGATATCAGAAAAGAAGCTCTGGAATATTTTATCAATAACTATTTACCTAAAAATAAAGTGCTTATAGTTCCACTTGAAAACAGCTATATTTTTGCAGGATATAATGAGATCATTATTGATGCCATTGTTGCCAAAAATTATGGTTGTAACAGGCTGACAATTGGACGTAATCATGCAGGGCTTGGTATGTTTTATGATTGTAATTCCAATAAGTCTATCATTGACAGGGTAACTGGTATTGATATTGAGATTACAGTTGCAAGTGAATATGTATACTGCGATCAATGTAGAACGCTTGTAAGTAAAAACACATGTCCACACGGGCAACATCATCAGATCTCTTACCATGCAGATTCTATTTTAGAAATTCTTGAGTACGGTTTACTCCCACCAGCAGTACTAATCAGAAAAGAGATTTCATCTTTTGTATTATCAAAGATATTTCCAAACAGATTTAAAAATCTTGAAAAGCTCTATTATGATACTTTCCCGGTAACGGGTCTACTTGAAGAGCATACGGAAAAAGATTTTTATCTTGAACTGATGAAACTTTACCAAACAACATCGCTGACATAAGGAATTTAATGAATTGGTTTTTTTTAACACTAGGCTATAGTGGTCTTTCACCAAAAGCACCAGGAACAATGGGAACTTTAGTTTCTCTTCCTCTTGGAATGTTAATACTTATATATTTCGGTGCCGGTACTCTATTTCTAGCAACACTTTTAATTTCAGTTATTGCGATCAAAGCTATCAATAACTATGAAACAGCTTCAGGCATTCATGACAACCAACAAATAGTTATAGATGAACTCGCAGGGATGTGGTTTGCCCTTAGTGTAGCACCAGCAATGCAAATAAGTTTTGATCAGGTACTGACACTTGATAACGGCTTTTTAGTCCAGTCATTATTATCTTTTGTACTCTTTAGATATTTTGATATTACAAAACCTTCAATAATAGGTAGAATCGATAGAGAAGCCAAAGGTGGTATCGGAGTAATGGGTGATGATATTATTGCAGGATTTGCAGCAGGAATCAGTTCTGCCCTGCTTTGGCAAGGCTGGTTAAAAGCAGCAACTCTTTTTTAAGAGTTCGCTTCTTTATTTTCAGATTAACAACGGATCATCAGTCGGTTCGATCTCTTCAAAATCTTCTACAATTTGTTCAAACATCTTTTGCGTTTTTTTCGCTTTTTCAATATTCTCATCAAATACAGATTTTGATGCAGGGAATGCTTCACCTAATTGTGTATAAATAACAATACGTCCATTGATGTGTTTATTGATCTCATCAAATGCTGTACGTAAAAAATCTTTCGAATTAGTATGTCTGAAAAGTGCTCTAATCATTTTTAGACGTTCTTTAATAGGTAACGATTCATCTATACCTTCCGCAATTCTTTTGATATCCAAACGCGAAAGGTATACACCGCTAATTGCCGGTGCTAAAAGTTTTGATGTTAAAGCATCAACAAACTGTGGTACCGGTTCTTCATCTTCTTTATCTCCGATATCAGGATTTTGTACAACATTTTCATCAGGTTGTAATGAACATTTATCTTGTACAAATTTATCAAACTCTGCTCTTAAATCAGCTAAATCTTCATGATTCATATTTTTTCCTTTACTTAATTAAACTATACGCTTTTTTTGTTAATTTTTCTAGTAGATCATCATAACTTGTATATGATGTACCAAGTTCCTCAGAACGTTTTTTCAGTGCTGAGAACTGCTTTGTGTTTTTCATATCTAGATTGTATTTTGCTAATTTTACTGCACTTGAAAGATCTTGCATATTTGAAAAATCAAGTACTGCGTCAAAATTAGAAAAATCAATCTCCATATCCGGTGCAATACGGTTTAAATCCGCATCTTTTATTTCAACTTCTTCAGTAAAAGCCAGAAGTTCTTCTAAATTATCGTTAAAGTAGCTCACGTTAAATCCACATGCTAAAAAAGAAAATGCTTTTGCATAATGATTTGTCCCGATAATAGCAATCTTCGATGCGTAAAGGTCTTTTAGATGTTCTGTTAATACACGGATAGAAAATATATCACCTTTAAGAGAGTTCTCTTCGCGGTAAATGATATCGCACATACCACTTCTTTTTACCAATGATGAAGCATCATCTAAAATTTCTACGACTTCAGTTACGTATTCACTTGAAATCACCGCTCCATTAACGTGAGAATTCTTCATGTTGCTCACTGTAAAATAAAGATCATCCGCGCGGATGTTCATCGGAATCATCATAACATCATCATTATTTTCTTTAAACATCTTATTGATTAGTGCAGAAAAACGACTGACTCCGGCATGTTCTCCTATATAACCAAATAGTTTTGTTTGAGTTGAGATCTTATTATCGTTATTCATCATTTTACATATCCTCTGAAATGCCCCATAATTCTCGGGCTTCTTCCTCTTCACATTTACATCTGTAACAAAGCTTTTCATTACCTGTCGTACTAAAAATCACGTTACATTCATTACATCTTTTAACATTGAAACTGATTAAATTCACCACTTCCGGTTCAAAAAATTCTTTTACTTTATATGAACTGGACAGAGTAATCGCATCCGGTACACATACATCGTGACAGATATGACACTTTATACATAAAAACGGATCAAAATCTATCTTAGAGTTTTTTACATCGGAACTAAGCGCTCCCGTTGGACAAACTCTATAACACATTTGGCATGCCGTACAACTCTCTTCATCCATTAGCTTTTGCGATGTAAAGCTTACTTCTGTTGCATCAATTATATGAAACTGAGAAGGTTTTTCAAGCCTTTTTATAGCAGTAAAAAAGATTTTTCTTTTATCTGGAATAATCTTTTTCTTTAACAATGCTATATCTGTTTTTTGCAGGCTATGTTCAACCAATTCATCTGTAGCTTTTTGCACTTCATCTTCAAAAGATTTTCTTGCTTTTGCCACTGTCTTCAAATTAAGTGAATTTAAAAACTCTCTACGATCTTTAGTGTTAATTTCATCATTTTCATATTTTACATCTTGCATAGAGATAACGGCATCACTCTCCATTGCTTCTAAAATATATGTTGCTTCTTCGAAATTTGCTTCGATCTGTGCTTTACATGTAGAAGCGATTTCACACTCTGAACAATGTCCCATATCAAAAACAAGCTCTTTTTTCAGAACTGCCATTGAGATAATATGTTCAACACTGAGTGCCGCTATACATGGAATATTTTTTCTACAAGATAAAAGTATCTCTTTCTCTTGTACAAAATTAAAAAAGAAATCAGTCAGTGAAAATTCTTCAAGTGTCAATGCTTCACTTGGACATATTCCCCCGCAAGCGCCACAACTTACACATTCAGAAAAATTTATTGCAGGTAAAGGGTTGCCTTCTTTAATCACTATAGCATTAGTGGGGCAAACAACTTCACATTTGTTACATCCACTGTCAACACTGAGTGAGCGAACACATAATCCTGCATTTAATGTAAGCATCTACGCAGCGATCTCTTTTGTAAGATATTCATTATCACTTAAAATAAATTCTAATGCCATATCTGCTGTTTCATAATATAATGGTGTTCTTGACTCATACTTCATATTAATCAAGTACATTGGTGCCCATTTAATTAAGTGTTTATTTAAAAACTCATGTTGCACAGTTTGCAGCTCTTTTACCGCTTCTGTGTCATTTTCTTCAAGTGCTTTTAATTCAGCTGTTGCCAAGTGGTGCATAAATTCTAATTCAACACCGATATGATCAGATGAAACTGTACGTGCAGCTTCAAAATCAACCATAAAGTCATAAGCACTATACATATCAGTTACAGGATTTGCTCCTCCTGTTTCTACCATTTGATCTTCACGTGTATAAAATGTTTCATACGGGATAAGGTGTAAGATCGATAGATTAACAAAATCTGGATTAATGTGCTCTTCTAAAAGTGTTTTATCATCTAATGTATTAAAAGGTTCCCATTCTTTTAAAACAGGAAAAAACTCTAAAATATTTGCATCTTTTTTAATAAGTTTTAAAGTTTCTAAATCGAGTTCTTGTAATAAAATACGTGATAATAAAGCGTATATATTTATCCTTGCTTGTGTTTCTTCCATAGATTCTCTTTAGCTAGTAATTTTTCAAAGTGGTGATTTTATCATAAAATACTAAAATAAAGATTATTTATTTTTCTTGACTCGAAGCGGCCTTAGATTCCCTCCGCAATCATTGCGTCTGCAACCTTCTTAAACCCTGAAATATTTGCACCATCCACATAGTTTCCTTCAACACCGTAATCTTTTGCAGTGAGTGCTACCCTTTTACAAATTCTCTGCATTGTCAACTTGAGCTTTTCATCAACCTCTTCAAATGTCCATGTACTCATCGATGCATTTTGACTCATTTCAAATTCACTTACAGCAACGCCGCCTGCATTGGCTGCTTTTGCTGGTCCAAAACAAACATTATGTGTTTGAAGCAATTCGATAGCATCAGGAGTAGAAGGCATGTTTGCTCCTTCGGTGACACTGACACATCCGTTAGTAATCAAGTTTTGTGCATCAAGCTCTGTTAACTCATTCTGTGTTGCACAAGGAAAAGCAGCATAACAAGGGATATCCCAAACAGCATGTCCACCTTCAGGATACTCTTCTACAGGTATATATTTTGCTTCGGGGTGTGTTTCCAAATATAATTCCAAAGATTGTCGTTTCTCTAGTTTAAGCTGTTTTAAGAGATCTAAATTAACTCCTCTAGGATCATGAATAGTACCTTGAGAATCTGAACAACTTACAGGCAGAGCTCCAACCTGATATAACTTTTCTATAGCATGCAGTGCTACATTACCCGCACCGCTTACAGTACATACTTTCCCCTGCAGAGGTTCTTTATTCTCTATATCCAGCATCGTTTCTGTAAAATAAACAACACCGTATCCAGTTGCTTCCGGCCGCATTAAGGAACCGCTAAATATAAAGGGTTTTCCAGTTAATACACCTTCATATGTAGAAGTAATCTTTTTATACTCTCCAAAAAGGTATCCGATCTCTTTACTTCCCACTCCGATATCCCCTGCAGGGACATCCATTCTAGGGCCTATGTATTTATGCAATTCCGTCATGAATGCAGAACAAAATTTCATGATCTCAAAATCGCTTTTTCCTTTTGGATCAAAGTCACTTCCACCTTTTGCACCACCTATAGGTAAGCCAGTGAGGGAATTTTTTAAAATCTGCTCAAATCCTAAAAACTTCAAAATTCCTTCATTCACGGTTGGATGAAAACGTAAACCACCTTTATAAGGTCCCAAAGCATTATTAAACTGTACGCGATACCCTGTATTTACTTGAATCTTGTTATTGTCATCCAACCAAGTTACTTTAAATTCTATCATTCTGTCAGGAACGACTAAACGCTCCAATATAGCATGTTCCGTATATTTTGGATCAGACTCCAGCAGCGGAGCAATTGAGTATATCACTTCTTCTAAAGCTTGATAAAAGAGATTTGTCCCTGACCCGTTTGAACTTTCAAATTTTTTAATTTCTGCTTCCACGAAGCTCATATTGATTACCTTAAATTATAGATTGTTAATAATTATTTTTTATATCAACAATTGTATCACAAAAGATATTTTTTTTAAAATTTTTTTTCTTTTAAACAAATAATTCAGCTGAGTGTGTTAGAATAGCAATAAACAACGGAAAAAAGGTGGAATGTATATGTTCAACGGTTTAAGTATCAAACAAAAGATGAACTACCTCATATCAATCGCTACATTTGCAATTTTGGCAGCAACTATTTTTGTATTTTTTGCAATGAGCGATCTGGACAGCGATTATGAAAAACTTCATGAAAGCTCTTTACAAGCTGGCTTACTGACATTGGCAATCGAAAAAAACATGAATTACGTTAGCAGAACAGATAGAGCTGTGATGTTAGGCGGTGATCGTGAAAAAGATCTTGAAAGACTAAGAAATACAATAAAAACAATCAAAAGTGACTTTGAAAAGCTAGATGCACTTCTAGAAGGTGACTCTTCATACGAACTTTCTGTAAAAGCTAAAGATTCAACACTTCTTTTCCTCAATAATGCATATAAAATGGTATCTTCGTTAACACCTGACGAGATCGAAAACTCTAAAGCAGAAATTTATGCAAAATATAGAAAAGAATTGACTCCTTATGCAGAAGAATCAAGAAAATATTTTAAAGAACTTGTACAGTTAAAGAAAACACAACTTGATCAAGATTCACAAGATATGCAAACTAAAATATCTTTTTATAAATATTTTGTACTGGTGTCAGGTGTCATCGTAGGTATTATTGTACTTATTGCAGCATGGATTATTAGAAAATCTATTACTGGCGGTATCCAAAACTTTACAGAATTAATTACGGATGCTGCAAACGGTAACTTTACAAATAAATCGAACATTGAAACTAACCATACAACAGAGCTTGGTATTATGGGCAGCCACCTGTCAGAACTTCTAGAGCATGTAGAAAAACTCATTAGTGAAATCAACACAACTATTACAAATGCTTCTAAAGGTGACTTTTCAAAAGCCATCTCTTCTGAAGGTCTTAAAGGTGAATTTGTTTTAGCTATCGATAGTGTTGCACAAAGCCTTGATTTTATGAAAAAACAAAGTCAAAAAGTTAAACGTGATGCATTCAATTCCAAACTAAGTGTTAAGAGTACAAATGTTACTGAATCTCTAAGCCTTATTCAAACAAATCTTAAAACGAATATTGAGAACTTAAAAGCTGTAACGTCTTCTACTAAGTTTGCATCTGACTTGGCAAATGATTCTCGTGACAATATCACTTCAGTGGTAAGTGAACTCCATACACTTCACCAACAAGTAACAGCTAATAATGGCAGTATTGAAGAACTAGCTTCACAAACAAGCAGTATTACAACAGTTATCGACCTAATTACTGATATTGCTGATCAAACTAACCTTTTAGCTCTTAATGCTGCTATTGAAGCTGCACGTGCAGGTGAACACGGTCGTGGATTTGCAGTTGTTGCTGATGAAGTAAGAAAACTTGCAGAACGCACACATAAAGCAACAAGTGAAATTTCTGTTTCTATCAAGTCTCTACAACAAGGTATGAACGAAATTCAAGAAAGTTCTGAAGCTATGAAAACAACTGTTGATGAATCAACAGAAAAAATAGAACAGTTTGAAGATACATTAATTGAATTAAGTTCTAACTCTTCAAAAATCGTTGATCAGTCTTACCATATGGAAAACAGTATCTTTATCGTACTTGCTAAAATTGACCATATTCTTTATAAAGCGCGTGCATATAATTCATTAATGACATTACAAAAAGCACTTAAACCGACTTCTCATACAGAATGTAATCTTGGACAATGGTATAGCGGTGAAGGTAAAAGAAGATTTAGCTCTACATCTTCTTACAAAAGAACAGAGTCTGCACATGCTGTTGTTCATGATAAAGCAAATACGAATCTTCAATATATTGATATGGCTAATCCTGAACAAGTGCTTATTGAACATGAAGATACAATCATAGAAAACTTCGATAAAATGGAAGTAGCATCAAATGAACTATTTGATTTACTTGACCATATGATTGTAGAAGCACATGGTGAAAATACACCATCAACAGAAAAATAATTTTATCTACTCCCAGTCTTGATATTTAGACTGGGTATGTTTATCTTTTTTATAACGTCTGGCATTCTTACTTTTATCTAACTGGTTTGACGCATAAGTAATATCTTCTTTAATTTTTTCAATATCTTCATCACTCTCTTTATAAGAAATAATCTTTTTTACCAAAGTTTGAAGATCCTGCAGTTCACCCTTATAGAGTTGAGTTTCTTCTACTCTATTTAAAAGCTTTAGACCATTATCAACTTTCTTAATAAACTGTTCTTTAGATAACTCCTGAGAGTTTGCAAGATACGAATTTATACTTTTGTGAAATCTTTCCAGTGCCCTGATATAGCGTAATCTATTTGCATTATCTATCGCTTTTTTCGAAGCTGCCATTGTATTCCTATTTGTCTAAAATAGTTATAATTATACAATTTTATTCGGGAGAAAAAAAATTGAAAAAAATCATTTTATTTCTAACACTCTTTACACTCTCTCTTTTTGCAGATTATAAAAGTCAATATGTCACGCAAGAACTTGTAAATTCCAAAACTCCGATAGTTGATATCCGTACACCTCCAGAATGGAGAGAAACGGGTCTTTTAAAAGGTGCTATTCCTATTATGTTTTTTGATCAGAGAGGCGGTTACAATATAGATCGTTTTTTACAGGAACTAAATAATAAAGTGGACACGTCAAAACCTTTTGCTATTATTTGCCATACGGGAAGTCGTACATCTATAGTTGGCCCTTGGATGGCACAAAAACTCGGTTATAAAGTGATTAATTTACAAGGTGGGATGGACTATGCGACAAAAGGTTTAAAACTTCCTACATATCCGTATAGACCATGAAAACGTTTTTAAAATTCTTCTTCCACCTAATACTGCGTTTACTTATCACTTTCGCAGTATTAGGCTTTTTTATCTTCTTGTTATGGGGAGCTTTATATCTTTTATTTTATTAAGAGATATATTTAAGAAGTTATCTCTTCTTGATGCTGTAAATCATCCAAATAATCCGATAACGGATCATCTGGATCATTATTGACAATCCCCGTCAGTCCGATAACATTCAAATGTTCTTTATCTGCATATATCTTTGAAACATTTTCCCAATTAATATGTTCCCAGAAACCTTCAAGATATTTTGCTCTTTCATTTTTATAATCAAGATAATAAGCATGTTCCCATACATCACATGTTAAAAGCGGTGTTAGAGAATGTGCGATTGGCGTTTGAGCATTGGATGTATTTAGAATCTTCAAATGTTCGTGTTGATCCATAACCAACCATGTCCAGCCAGAGCCAAAATTTGTCAAAGCTGCATCTAAAAATCTACTTTTGAACTCTTCAAAACTACCAAATACATCAGAGATTTTTTGTACAAGAGGATCAGACGGTACTGATTTATTTGGAGAAAGACAATTCCAATAAAAATTATGGTTAAAAGCTTGAGCAGCATTGTTAAACAGAGCACCATCAGATTGAGATATGATATGTTCCAAACTCATATCCTCATACTCTGTTCCTTCTATTAAAGCATTTAACTTGTTAATATACCCTGCATGATGTTTTTTGTGATGATATAAAAGTGTTTGTTCCGATAAGAAAGGTTCTAGGGCTTTTGTACCATAAGGTAAAGCCGGTAGTATATGTTTCATGACTCAACTCCTTATAAATAAATATAAAGTCACTCTAACCTAATCTTAACACAGAAAAAGAAAATTTATATTATTAATAAATTTAGTTTTCTTTTTAAAGTAACGATTTTATAACGTTACTTACTCCCTGATGTAAGTTGTAATTAGCAATAGGAAAATCTAATGCTTCATTTTCCAAATTGACACTATACCTACTTAAGTATGTCCCTAGCTTTTCAATATCTATCGGCTTATATTTTTGACATACATCTTTAGAAAGCTTTGTTCTTAACAATTCATTTGCTTCATTTGATTTTGCGATCGTAAAAACCAGCATCTTTAGCGAAACAAAATCGCTCCACTCCAAAAAGAGTTCCGGTGTTAAAACATCTACATAATCACCTTGCGGATCGAATAAAATTCCATTATCTCTTAACGGTATCAAGACAGATAAAATTGCTGTTGTAAAGGGACCGACTTTTTCTGTCCAAAATGGAGATTCATTTCTTTTATCTAATTCTGTAATTATCTGTTGTACTATCTCTTCAAGTGTCGCTGTTGCAAATAGTTTATATGATTCTTCTTTCATAACACCCTCTATTTTTTTGTAATAATACTATTTTAATATATAATTGTGCAAAAATTTGGAGGATAATTTGATATTAAATAAAAGTTTTATAACTAACACTATTGCAGTAGTTTTTATAGCTGTAGCATTTTTATTTCCGTTAGAAAAAATTTTCTCCCAAGCCCTACTTTATACAGGTTTATTTGCTCTTTCAGGAGCGCTTACAAATCAACTGGCTGTCTATATGCTGTTTGAAAAAGTACCTTTTTTGTATGGTTCAGGAGTTATCCCTCTTCGTTTTGAAGCCTTTAAACTGGCAATCAAAAATCTTTTAATGGAGCAATTCTTTACTCAAGAGCAACTTGATAATTTTTTTCAGGAAGAGGAAAAGAAAATAGACCTGACACCTATTATTCAAGAAAGCGACTTTTCACCGGCCTATGATGCTTTAACAAAAACAGTTATGGATTCTTCTTTTGGCGGCATGCTTGGGATGTTTGGAGGAGAGAAAGCACTAGAGGGTTTAAGAGAGCCTTTTACAAATAAACTCAAATCTGCCATTATGCATATAGTTACAGCTCCAGAGTTTCATGCAACGCTTAATAATCATCTGAAAAACTCCTCTTTAAACGATGATATGCTCCAATCGATTGAAGGGGTAATTGATACACGTCTTGATGAATTTACACCGCAAATGGTTAAAGAGATGGTTCAAAAACTGATTCGTGAGCATCTTGAATGGCTCATTGTATGGGGTGGAGTTTTTGGAGGAGTTATAGGACTTATAAGTTCGTTTGTACTATAAAAGTTTAGATAACTTTTATAGTCACTTCATCACCGATATTTAGAACATCGCCTTTAATAATTTTTGCTCTTTTTCTTGTTTCTACTTCACCGTTACGTATTACATATCCATTAGCAACAACCTGCTTTGCTTCAGCACCACTGTCTACAAGATCTAATAATTTAATTAGTTTATATAACTCTATATATTCATCCATTAAAGCATATTCTATCACTTGCTTAACCTTTTAAAATCTTTTTACATACCCATGACAATAAGGCTTTTTCCCTTTTCTATCATAATAATTTTGATGATACTCTTCAGCTTTGTAAAACTCTTTTTTGTCTCGGATAACTGTTGCGACATCATACCCTTTTAACTTTAAAACCCTAATCAATTTTTTAATAATGTTGCGTTCTTGTATATTACTAACAAAAATTGCTGAATGGTACTGAGACCCTATGTCAGGTCCTTGTCCATTTTTTTGCGTCGGATCGTGAATCTCAAAGAACAGTTTCGCTAACGTTTCATAATCAACAAGTTTTGGATCATAAGTCACTTCAACTGTTTCAAAGTAGCCGCTATCACCTCTAGAGACATCTCTGTATGAAGGATTTGGCTTTTTACCTCCCATGTATCCAGAAACAACGCTAAGTACACCTTTTTGCTTTTCAAGATAATATTCAACACCCCAGAAACACCCTCCGGCAAAGTATGCTTTTTTAAGATTATTTGCAAAATCTTTTTGAAAATTTAAAGAGATAGAATTAACACAATATCTTGTGTCTTTAGCAGTAAATCCTTCCCCTTCAAAAACATGACCCAAATGTGCCCCGCATCTTGCACAAATGATCTCTGTTCGTTTACCATCAGCATCTTTTACCCTTTTCACAGCTCCTTTAATTGCATCGTCAAAACTAGGCCAGCCGCAACCACTGTGAAATTTGTCTTTTGATATAAAAAGTTGTGCACCGCACTGTTTACAAAGGAAGATTCCTTTTTCATCAAAATTGTAATATTTTCCGCTAAAAGGTCTTTCAGTTCCTTTGTCAATAATCACATATTTTTCTTTTTCTGTTAATTGATTCAACTTTAAAGCAGGTAAATTTTCTATCTCGTTTGCTATCACAAAATTTGAAAATGCCATGAATATAAATGCAATAAAAACGCGCATGTGAGCCCCTTTGATAAATATATTATAATTTGTTAGTGTCATTTTGTAACAAATTTTACACTTATTTAGATTAAGTATTGTAAATAAAAAAAAGTTATATTATAATTTTAGTAATTGTGTAATATCACAAAGTAATTATTTTTTTGATATAGGAAGTGTAAAGATGAATCCAAAAGCAAAAATCTTGGTCGTTGAAGATGATGAAATAACTTCACTTAATCTCAACATATCTTTACAAAAGCATGGTTACAGTGTTATCGGTGTATGTGATAACATAGAACAGGCAAAAAGTAAGATCTCTACTCACAACCCTGATGTTGTTATTATCGATATTTCTCTACAAGAGAGTGATGACGGTATAGAGCTTGCAAAATATATCAAAGAAAACCATAATATTCCGTTTATTTATCTTACATCTTACACTGACGATGATATTATTACTCAAGCAAAAGTTACTGAACCTTACGGTTATATAGTAAAACCTTTTGATCCAAATTCACTTCATGCAACTATTCAAATGGCACTCTTTAAATTCCAGGTTGAAAATGAAAGACAACATGATATAGATAATCTTAAAGTTGATAAGGTAAATTTAGAGAAGATGCTGTATGCAAAGCGTTCATCCGATGAACCTATTGTTCCTTTTGGAGATAACTACCATTTAGATATCAGTATTTGTGAGACATTCTATCAAGGTAAAAAATTAAAACTTACAAAAAAAGAGAATGCTTTTTTACGCCTTTTAGTAGCACAGCTGGGTTCTGTTGTAACATTTGATCAGGCAGTAAACTATGTTTGGGAAGACAAGGGTGCAACAGAAAACAGCGTACGTACACTTGTATGGAGACTTAGAAATAAACTTGCTACAGATATTATTAAAAATGCTTCTGGCATAGGTTATTATATAGAAGATTAAAAGCTTTATACAACTTTTATAGAAGCTACGGCTTCTTCAATTTTTTTAAGACTCTCCAAATAATCATAGTTTTCTTCTTTATTTTTTGCCATATGTTCCATTTCGCTTGCTGTTTTTTGTAAAAACTCTATTCTGAAATTCCCACTTGAACCTTTGATATTATGTGCTTTTTTGGCAATAAGTTGATAATTTTTTTCTTCAATTGCTTCTTCTAAAACAGGTAAAACCTGTTCCATTTTATTGACAAAAAGGTTTAAAAGCATAGTTAATTCATCCATACTTAGCATCAAATCTTTTGTCAATTTTTCTGCATCTAAACCTATAATATGTGTTTGATTATCTTCATCTTCTTTTTGTAAGGATATATTCTTAAAATCAGGTTCTAAATAAGTATCAAAAACATGTTCTAAATCTTTTAAAATGATTGGTTTTCCCAAAAATGCATCATATCCATGTGACAAACCCTTCTCTTTAGCACCTTTTAGAACATTCGCTGTAAGTGCTGCAATAGGAGTATGTTTAAGTTTGTTTTTCTGTTCATATTTTCTGATCTTCTCTACTGCTTCAGTACCGTCCATTTGAGGCATTTGCTCATCCATAAGTATTAAATCATACTTGTTGTGTTTGTACAGCTCTACCGCATCAACTCCATTGTTCACAATTTCAAAATCTAAACCGTATTTTGAAAGGATAATTTTAATAAGCTCTTGATTCGCTTCATTATCTTCAGCAACCAAGATCTTTCCCTTGAATAATTTAGAGATTTTTTTACGATGCTCTAAATACTCCTGTGGATATAACAACTCTTCAAAACTCACTTTCATCTTCTCACAATAAAGTGGGAACGTAAGTGTATTTATATGCATGTAGTTATCATAAATATCACACTCTTGAGAAAGGATTGCAAGATATTTTTTGTCGGAACTAATAATTTTTCTAATCTCGTCTGAACTCATCTCTTCATGTAAAAAGATACAGATATCATAATCCATATCTATGGAGTTAACAATAGAGATATCCATATCAAATACTTTTGTATAATCAAGAAAAGATTTGTGTTTATAGTTGAGTGTATAATTTTTTGCATGAACAACTATTGAATAGTTTTTTAGCTGCTCTACTTCATCAAAAAACAGATGTTTGTTTGTCTGGACAGTAACGGGAATCTCCATCCAAAAATTACTTCCTTGACCCACTTCAGACTCAACACCTACATTACCCTGCATCAATTCTGCAAGCTGACATGAGATTGAAAGACCAAGACCTGTGCCGTCACTTCTACTTTCTTGCGCATCTTGAGCTTGTGCAAATGCCAAGAAAATATTTTCCTGATCTTCTTTTGAGATGCCTATCCCGCTGTCTTTCACATTGATTTTAAGAAGCGGAGCATCATAAGAAACTTGTACATGAATATGCCCGCCGTTTGGAGTAAACTTGATAGCATTACTTAAAAAATTAGAAAGTATTTGCTTGATTCTTAAAACATCTGCATTCAATTCAACAGGAATTTTCGGATCGATAAAAGATGTTATAGTGATATTTTTAATCTTGGCACTTGCTACAAACAATTCCATCGTATGAGAAATTTCATCATGCAAATAGAAATTTTTCGCTTCGATATGGAATTCACCGCTGCGAAGTTTTGAAAAGTCTAAAATATCATTAATAATACTTAATAAGTTTTCCCCACTATTTAAAATAATCTCTAAATAATTTCTATGTTTTTTGGGAAGTTCATCATCTAATAAAAGGTTTACAAATCCTAAAATTGCGTTGAGAGGTGTTCTAATCTCATGCGACATATTTGATAAAAAATATTCTTTTGCTTGTGAAGCAAGTAGTGCTTCTTGTCTTGCATCGACCAGCTTCTGAAAAATTGCATCGGTATAGTACTTTAAAATACCTCTGAAGTTCTGATCGAATATATAAGAGATAGCATCAAAAACCTCTTTGGAGTTAATCTTTGCATCGTAAGAAAAATCAATCATAGAACGACGAAAATGGCTACAAAGCTCAAACAGTTCATCTGCACTGATCTCACGATTTTTCAAATATGCCAAAAAATCCTGCATAACGGGACAATTACCTATTTCTACTTCACCGGATATAACTCCCATAAAATAGTCAAAGACGCCACTTCCAAATGCTTCTACAAAATAGTTTTGATCGATTTCATGAAGCTCTAAAATTGCTGCAGAAGTTTCGTATTCAACCCATTGCTGCAATATATTATTTTTTGATTTGGAAAAGGTCTCTTTAAAGCTACGTAAAGCCGCTATATTTTCTGCCATACTCATTCTTTATGATCTTATTTAACGAAGATATATGAGAGTATCATCACTATTGACAACCTTACAAGAGCTAGAAATGCTGTCCCCAAAATATTACCTATTTGACAACTTGTACAGCTTGTATACTTTGTTCCTTCATACCGTCCATAAACTACATACACTAAAGTAAAAAATGTTGTTGCATATGATGTATAAAGTTGATATTCCCAAATACTGGATAATATTTTCTTATCTTCTATAAAGAATGATATTAAAAAAACAAAGAAAAGTAAAGCAATAATGATATTGATAAATCTTATAATTTTATCTTTAAAAAAAGAGGTAGGACAATAGTTTGAATATCCTACATCTATTCCATATTCCAAACTATCTTCAAAACGTTTTCTCTCTTCTTGAGAAAGTTTCGGTAGAAACGTTGAACCAAAAGTATAGTCAATTTTTCTTTGTATTAAAATTGCAAGATTTCCATCTGCTTTTAAAACTTGTTTTTCACCAAAACGATCTTGATATACAACACTTATAGCTGCATATCTTTTTACTTCGGCATTCATATTTGGATAATAAGCCGTTACTTCTTGAGTAACAACTTCCCCACTATGGGAAATTACTTTAGGATTAATAAGTTCTAAAAAAGTACCATCATCTTGTTTTATAACAACGACATTAAAATAACTGCCTATTTGAAAAGCAGCCAGTGCATCTAAATTATTTTCATTGATAGTATCTTTGAGATCATCTATCAATGCAAACAACTCTTTATTAAACACACGTACGTTTATACCATATTCAACACTTAACGGTGTAGGATATTTTATTATTTCTTTTACCATACCAACCTAACGAATTATCCGGGAAATACCCGGATAAAGAAACTTAGTGACTTTTTCCAACCACTATAATCATTTTAATATTAATAATAATAAATCTGATAATTTGCCAAAGCACGCATGTTCTCATTGCTCTTGCAAACTTTCCTGGAATCATAGTCAAATTAAAATGTCTGTTTTTAGCAAAATTTACTTCTTCTTTTTTCATAATCTCCCCTTTCTTATTCTGGAATTAGCGTCCAGCCTGGTTTTAGTTTAGCTTTGTAGATAAACATATAGTGTAGTATATGTTTAATCCAGTGTCCAGCAAGACCAATCTCTCCAAATGTATGATCTGTATCACGTCCAGTTCCAGGATATTTTTCAAAATCAGGCACTACTGGATATACAGTCATTGCAGCTGCTTGGCCGTCAAACCAACCTTTACCTGCAGAAGCAACACACGCTGCACCCATTTCTGCCATTGATGCTTCATGAAGATGTGCACCCTCACCTTTAGTGATCAGATCACACACCGAGTGTGCTACCGCTTTACCGATAATCCCAGAAGGCATACCTGTTCTTGGAGGAGTCGGGTTAATTGGTGTACCGTTTGGTGAACTCATAGGCTCAGAGATAAGATGTGGTGGTGCAAATGCGATACCCGCTGCAAACATATTTCTGTATGTCGGATTTTGGTATGTCCTTGGCCAGTCACTTGCTGTCCATTCTGCATAAGGTTTTGCCGTATAATCAGCATCTACTTTCATAAAACCGTTTGGAGCAAATACAGTAGCTGTAATATCTTCACCGACTTTATTATAAGCTTTTAATCCTACACCTGCAAATGGTGGAATTAGCATAGAGAAATCGAATGTTTCTTCACCTTTTGAACCATCTAAGAGTTCATATTCAACTTTTCCTTTTTCAACTTTAGAAACATGTGCACCTACAATCCAGTCAACATTTCTTTCAGCATAAAGAGATTCTGCGAAAAGTTTAGAACTTACTACATAACCGCCAACTTTCATATGAAGACCACCCATACCAAAGTCACCAAGGAAAGATTCATTTGAGATCCACTTGATATCTGCCATATCGCGTAAACCTGCTTTTCTTAGTTCATGTTCAACGTTAAACATATATTCAAAGGCAGCACCTTGACATGTACACATTCCGTGTCCAGTTCCGATTAAGAACTTTTGACGCTCACCCTTTTTCATTTTTTCAATGCACTTTTCAAACTCTTCAGATGCGTGAACAGCATGGTCAGCCGTACATACAGAAACAGTATGTTCACCTAATTGGCTTCCTTCACCAAGACCCGGAGTTGCACCAAAATTTAGTTTTGGACCTGTTGCATTAATAAGATAATCATATTCAACGTTTTCACTTTGTCCTTCTTTATCCTGTCCCGTATATTCAACAGTAACAAAAGGTTTGTCAGTTGATTCACTTCCTTCAGGATTAATAGAAACTGCTTTAGCTTGTTTATACGTAATTCCAGCTTTTGCGTAAACAGGTGCTAATTCGAAAGTAACATCATCTTTCGTCATTTCACCGACACCAACCCAGATATTTGAAGGAATCCAGTTCCATTTAGCATTTGGAGTCACAACAACAACTTCATGAGCTGAGCCTAACCATCTTGCGGCAAATGTTGCTGCAGTATGACCTGCAACACCTCCGCCTAGTACGACTAATCTTGCCATTTACATTCCCCTTTAATAAGTTCTAGTACAACTTTAACAGAATTAAATCACATTATTATCACAATAATAACCTTAAATATTTCTCATATCCTAAGGTTATAATAGTCGCAGATTTTCCAAATTCCCAAGCTATCGCTCTAACAAGAAAAGATTAATTGAAAAATCTTATCTTACTTTAAAATTTTACTTACAATCTCAAATGTATTTTTTGACAAATCTTGTGTAGAAACGATACATTCCAAGCTTTTTTTCATCAATTTTTTATTTGTTTCATTCATTTTCGGATAGATTTTAAATGCTCCCGAGAGTGCTGAAGCCATCTGAGGATTGATTTTATCTATCTCTATGATCTTATTAGCTACAAATTCATACCCATGACCGTCTTTAGAATGAAAGTACTTGTAGTTTCTCGCAAAAACACCGATTAATGAACGCACCAAGTTTGGAACTTTTTCATCATATACGGGATCATTTTGAAGTGCCATTACACGATCAAGTACACCTTCTCTAGGAGATGCCGCCAACAATGCGAAATATTTGTTCATAACCAGAGTATTTGTTTTATATCTGTTGTAGAAGTCGTTAAATGCTATTTCACTTTGCTGTGCATCACAAGACTCTAAAACATCCAGTGCCGTTATTTTATCTGTCATAGTCACAGCATTTTCATATTGCTCTTTTGCAATATGTACTATCTCTTTAGATTTAAGAGTTGAAAGAAGTGAAAGAATTCTATTTTTAAGTGTACGCTTTCCTACGCTTTCACTATCAAGTTCACTGTTATCGGCTTCATGGTTTGCAAAGTAGAGTTTTAGTAGTTTTGCTTCATATTTTTTTGCGATCGCTTTTAACAATTTCTCTTTTGCACTATATAAAGGTTCAAAATCAACAACTTCCTGCTTTTGCATCAATGTTGAAATTGAAGGGAGTTCTAACAGAAGTGCCTTGTAAGAAAGATCTACATCTAAATCTAAAAGATATCCGTAAGTTTCTATATACTGTTCTATTTCTGCATTATCAATAAGTTTAAAGATAGACTCGATTGCAAATTCCTGAGCCGCTTCGTACTTTGTAAAACTGTTTGCATCATGTTTCATTAAAAATGGATAATCTACATTTTTATGTTCTACAATGACAGGTGCAGAGAAATCTCTGTTAATAGAGAGTACAGGTTTTTCAGCAAAACCTTCAAAACTAAATGTCTCTTTCTCTTTCGAGATGATGAGTGTCGTTGCTTGTAGTTCTTCTCCCGTAGCATCTAACAATGCTATTTTTAGAGGAAAATACATCGCTTCTTGCTTTGTACCATCTACTTTATTTGGAACTTTTTGTGTAAGCGTTAATGAATAAGTAGCGTTTTCAAACCCCTCTTCTACTTCCAATGTCGGCGTACCGCTTTGATCATACCAGAGTTTAAAATGCTCAAGATCAAACTCTCCGTTTTCTTTCATAGCCCATAAAAAGTCATCTGTCGTTACTGCCTGACCGTCAAAAGTCTCAAAATAAAGATCTGTTGCCTTGCGATAATTCTCTTCACCTAAAAGAGTGTGCAGCATTCTAATCACTTCTGCACCCTTTTCATAAACAGTTGCCGTATAAAAGTTATTCATAGAGATATATGACTTAGGCTGGATCGGATGTGCCGTCGGTGAAGCATCTTCAACAAATTGACGCTCTCGCAGTGCTTTTACATCTTCAATGCGTTGCACCTCAGCGGAATTCATATCTGCAGAGAATGATTGATCACGGAATACCGTAAGCCCTTCTTTTAGTGTAAGTTGGAACCAGTTTCTACATGTAATTCTGTTTCCTGTCCAGTTATGAAAATACTCATGAGCGATTACCGACTCAATTCCCATAAAATTTGCATCAGTCGCTGTATCTGCATCGGCGAGTACGTACGCAGAGTTAAAGACATTGAGACCTTTATTCTCCATAGCACCCATATTGAAACTATCTACTGCGACAATGTTATAGATATCGAGATCATATTCACGACCATATTTCTCTTCATCCCATTTCATAGCATTAATGAGACTTGTCATTGCATGCCCAGCTTTTGAACTGTTGCCTTTATCCACATAAATATTCAACTCAACATTATTTCCGCTGGCTGTAGTAAAATCATCTGTAATAAAATCCAAATCTCCTGCAACCAATGCAAAAAGATAAGATGGTTTTGGATGCGGATCATGCCAAGTCACACCATGGCGAGTATCAAAACTTTCATGACAGTGGATCTTGTTTCCGTTACTGAGTAAAATTGGATATTTTGACTTCTCTGCAATTACCGTCGTCGTAAATACACTCATCACATCCGGGCGATCTAAATATGGAGTTATTCTTCGGAACCCTTCAGGTTCACACTGCGTACAAAAAATGTCACCCGACTTATACAGTCCTTCAAGTTCCGTATTTTTTTGCGGATAGATTCTATTTCTGATCTCCAAAGTAAATGTTTGCGGTACGTCTAGAATAGTAAGTGTTTCATCATCATGTGTATATCGAGCACTTCCAAGCACTTCGCCGTTTAGGACTATCTCTTTAAGTTCTAGCTCTTGCGTATCTAGTACTAGGTTTGCACTAGAATCAAGTTTTTCAATCTTCATAATATTTGTAACATTTGTTTCCTCTTCGAAAAGCTCAAATGTCAAATTAACACTTTCTATTTTGAAACTAGGCTTTGTATAATCTTTTAAAAATATCTCTTTTACTTCACTACTCATCTATACTCCAATTAAATTTATTCAATAACTCTTTAAATGTATCATCAAGCTTTGCTTTTAGCACGATTGTCTCTTCACTGTACGGATGTACAAACTCCAAACTTGTACAATGCAATAATAATCTATGCACATTATATTCTTTTCGGATAAACTTGTTATGTTCACCGCGTCCATATTTTGTATCTCCTAACATATGATGGGAAATATGTTTCATATGACGACGGAGTTGATGTTTTCTTCCTGTTTGCGGTTTTAATTCTACTAATGAATATCTTACGGTATCGTATTTTCCTACAGCCCCGTGCAGTTCTATTTGTCCTAAAGATTTGTACTCAGTCACTGCTTCTTGTGCTTCTTTATCTTCTTTAGCATCTTTGTCGGCAATTTTGTCAAGCTTCTCTTTTAGGGGATAATCTATAATTCCGTTTTCCAGCCATCCTCGAACAACAGCCAAATATGTTTTTTTCGGCTCACGTAAGCGAAACTGTTCATTTAAAAGTCTTGCTGTATCTTTATCGAGTGCAAAAAGGAGTACTCCGCTTGTAGGTTTATCAAGTCGGTGAATCGGATACACCCACTGCCCTATTTGATCACGCAGCATCTTCATCGCATAATAGATCTCATGGCGGTCTATCATCGATTTGTGGACCAAGAGTCCACTTGGTTTATTAATAGCTACAAGATATTTATCTTGATAAATTATCTCTAATGTGTAGTTTGCAAACAATTAGCGTGGATCTCTTTTAGTTGTTTTTCTTTTTTTAGCTTGTTTTATAGTTTTTGCTGTCGTTTTCTTTGGTGCTTTTTTCGGTTGAAAATAAGATTTTTCTTGCTTTTTATGCTCAGCTTTAAGTTTCACTTCATCACGGTCTACACGTCTGATATTAGGGTCTGGTTCAAAACCTTCGATAACTTCTTTGTCGATCTTCTGCCCGATTAGTTTTTCGATATCGCGAATCTCAAATTTTTCATATACATCAAGAAGAGAAATAGCCTCCCCTTCGCGTCCTGCACGTCCTGTACGACCAACACGATGTACATAATCTTCAGGAATAGACGGAAGTTCGTAGTTGATAACATACGGCAACTCTTCAATGTCAAGTCCGCGAGAAGCTATATCTGTCGCTACAAGTACTCGGAACTTTCCTTCCATAAACTGGTTAAGAGTTTTTAAACGGTTCGCTTTTGTTTTATCCCCGTGAATAACACCTGTTTTTAAACCGTCTTTTTCAAGTTCTTTTCCTAGTAGATCTGCACTCTGCTTTGTACGTGTAAAAACAAGTACCTGCGGAAAGTTTCTTGATCCGATCAGGTATGCTAAGAGTTCCGCTTTTCTATTAGCATCTACCAGATATGCAACTTGGTTGATCGTATCTACCGTCGTATTTTTCTTTGCTGTTTCTATAAAAGCAGGTGATGAAAGGATCAGCTTTGAAAGCTTTCTCACTTTTTCTGAAAATGTTGCTGAAAACAGAAGTGTCTGATGTCTTTTTGGAAGCAGTGGATGAATTGCTTTGATATCTTTACTAAAACCCATATCGAGCATTCTGTCCGCTTCATCAAGAACGAATACTTCAACATCATTCAGTCTTAACCCATTTTGAGTCAACTCTAAAAGACGTCCCGGAGTTGCTACAATAACCTCTGCTCCCCCTTTTAATGTTGCAATCTGCTTTACGATATCTTTTCCACTAATAATCGCTTCACATTTGATATCCATATATTTAGCATATGCACTAATATCTTTATAAATTTGTACGCTCAACTCTCTTGTCGGAGAAATTATAACGGCACGTACACCTTTATTTGGATCTTTCTTTCTTAATTTTTGTAATAACGGCAATGCAAATGCCGCTGTTTTCCCTGTACCTGTCTGGGCAGTTGCAAAAAGATCTTTATTTTGCATTATAAGCGGAATTGCACGCTGTTGAATAAGTGTAGGCTGCTCATATCCGAGCTCCGACACAGCATCCAACAACGGTTTAAACACTCCTAATTTTTCAAATGACATTCTTCACCTTTATATATTAACAACAAGCTATATATTTTTATAATATTTTAACATATATAAACTTTCATCTTTCAAAGTAAAAATGGTGATAAAAATGTGATATAATATTTTTTCATACTTAACGTCTTACAAAGGTGCAAAAGTTTTGCTAAATAAACATAATATTTCGATAATTACTTTTATAAAATTTATTTTACCGTTTGCTCTATTTTGGTCACTGGCTAATGTATTTTTCGGACAAATACTTGCCGCTTCTATTACACTCATTTATGTATTTATTTCTCTGTCTAGTCTTCTTTTATATAAACGTACACGTAATGAAACCCTTCTTGTTCGTATACAAATGGTTTTAATCTTACTTCTGCCATTTCTCATGATGTGGACACTTGGCGGTTTTGAGAATGGAAGCAACACTATGATTTGGGCTTTTTTGGCACCGATAATGGCTTTACTCTATACAAATAATAAAGAACCTTTTTACTGGCTAGTAGCATTTTTAGTACTTCTTAGTATTTCAGTTGCAATTGAACCTATTCTTACAAAACAAATGCTCCATTACTCATTGAAAGAGATTTTATTTTTAATCAATACTGCCGCTGTTCTTTCAGGAATCTATATCCTTTTAAAGTACTTTATCAGTCAAACCAAAGATGACGTCAACAACAACATCTCATTTTTACAAAGTTACAAAACTACGATAGATACAAATTTAATTGTGACAAAAACTGACTTTGACGGTAAAATCACTTTTGCCAATGAAAATTTTTACAAAATTTCTCAATATAATGCAAACGAGACTTTAGGTGCAAAACATAACCTAGTTCGCCATCCCGATACCGATCCAAAAGTTTATACTGAAATATGGGATACTATTTTAAATAAAAAAACATGGCACGGTCAATTAAAAAACAGAGCAAAAGATGGTTCAACTTACTGGGTTGAAACGGCTATCTCACCTATTTTGGATAAAGATAATAATATAGTTGAGTTTATTGCTATCCGTTATAACATTACAGAACTGATACAGAAACAAGAAACACTGACAAACCTTCTTTACACAGACACATTAACAGGTTTAAAAAACAGAAAAGCACTCTTTAAAGACAAAAGTAGCAATAAAAGATTCTCTTTGGTTCTGATCAATATTGACAACTTTAGTCAGATCAACAATCTATACGGAGAAACTTTCGGAGATAAAGTACTTTTAGAGTTTAGTAGCTTTTTACATAGCGCTGTGCAACAAAAAGAGACGTGTGAACTTTACAGGCTTGCGGGTGATGAATTTGTTATTTTATCTGAAGAAAGAGATCCTGAATTTCTACAACAAAACATAAAAGGGATCATTCAATATCTACACGATAACCCGATTAGCATCGATGATCAGGAAGTTATTCTTAGTATTTCAGTAGGTATCTCCTTAGAAGAGAATAATGCTCTTTTAGAGACATCAAGTATGGCTTTAAAATTTGCAAAAAGAAATTCAAAGCACATTGCTATATACTCGGAAGATATATCGTTAAACAAAGAGTATGAAAACAATCTCAAATGGGTAAAAGAGATTAAGTCAGCCATTAAACATGATAGAGTTGTTCTCTATTATCAAGCAATCAAAGACAATAAAAACGGCAATATTAATAAATACGAAACTTTAATGCGACTTTTAAATACAGAGGGAGAAGTTATATCGCCTGCAAACTTTTTAGATATTGCAAAAAAATCTAAACTCTATAAAGAGCTTACAAAAATTGTAATTACGAAAAGTTTTGAATATTTCAAAGATAAAGATTATAACTTTTCAGTCAATATTACTATTGAAGATATTCTCTCACCTGAAATTAACCAATTTATTATTGATTCTTTAGAAAAGTACCAAATTGGTCCTAAAGTCTCTTTTGAAATTGTGGAAAGTGAAAATATAGAAAAATTTGCCGTTATTGAAAAATTCATATCAACTGTAAAGTCGTATGGAGCAAAAATTTCAATTGACGACTTTGGTACAGGCTATTCAAATTTTGAGTATCTCATGAGACTGCAAGCTGACTATATTAAGATCGACGGCAGTATCATCAAAAACATAGTCCATGATAAAAAATCCGCCCTCATCACATCAATCATTGTAGCCTTTGCACAACAGATGCATATTAAAACAATAGGTGAATTTGTAGAGAATAAAGATATAGAACAAAAATTAAAAGAACTTGGTGTAGATAAATCACAAGGTTACTTTATCGAAAAACCTAAAGAAAAATTATAGAAATCTGAGTATAATAAGCAAAAAATTAAAAGTTATGCTTTATGCTTAGAAAAACTCTCAAAAAAACGACAAAAAATAAAAAATTAAATGACTTTATAAAAAAATACAAAATCCGCCCGGAATATCTATCGGGTAATAGAAAGATGATATCGCGTGGAGTTTTTTTAGGGCTCTTTATCGCCTTTATTCCAATGCCTATGCAGATGGCAGCAGTTCTTCTGTTTATCCCTTTCTTCCGTTTTAACGTTCCGATCGCATTAGCTATGTGCTGGCTGAGTAACCCTTTTACAATGCCACCGATGTACTATATGGAGTATTTAACGGGCTCTTATATACTAGGTATTGAACCGCAACCGGTAGAGTTAACACTCGATTGGTTTTCAAATAATTTAGGCAAAATATTTATACCTCTTTATTTCGGTACAGCTTTATACTCTATTTTTGGCTCTATTACCGGATATCTTTTAGTAAATCATTTTTGGAGAAGTTCTGTTCACAAAGAGAAAAAATCTCGAAAAAACAGATAAGTAAATCCTACAATCCATATAAACATTATAGAGATATGTTTTACTAAAAAAGAGATTTTACTCACTTTATGTCGAAAAAGAGTCATTGCAAGTGTAGCACCTAAAAAGCCACCTAACAATGAAAATGTATGAAGTTCACGTTCACTTATGCGAGTACCGTTCTTCATAGATCTATATTTATCAAAACCATAAACGAAAAAAGAACTGATGTTGATAAATATAAAACAGGCCAAAATGACCTCTGCAATCACCTTTTAATCCCTTTTACAATTAGATAAAGCCCTAATATAATAAACGGAATGCTTAATATTTGTCCTGTTGAGAACATCATATCTACTGCATATTCAGCTTGTCTCTCTTTAACAAACTCAACTAAGAAACGCACAATAAAAACTAAAGTTAAAAACAGACCAAATAAGAAACCATCTTGTAAGCGTTCTCTATACTTAGTATAAACAATGAAAAGAACTAGTGTGATTATTAAATAGGAAAAAGCCTCATAAAGTTGTGCAGGATGACGAGGAAGCTCATCTACTCTTGTAAAAATTATCGCCCACGATACATCTGTAACTTTGCCCAAAATCTCAGAATTCATAAAATTACCAAGGCGTACAAAGAAAGCAAACATAGCTGTAGCAATAGCAATTCTGTCTAAAAACCAAAGAAGGTTCAACGTATGTTTGCGTTTATATAAATATATACCTATTAATGCACCGAGCCCGCCGCCATGAGATGCAAGACCACCTTTCCAAACATATAATATTTCGATCGGATGTGCTAGATAATAAGAGGGTTCGTAGAATAGACAGTGTGCCAAACGTGCACCCACTACTACACCAAGAACGACATATAAAAAAATAGTATCAAGTTCCTGGAGATCTTTAGACTCTTTTTTATATATCCATTTCATAATCTCCAGACCAGAGATAATAGCTGTTGCAAAGAGTATCCCGTACCAGAACACCCTCATGCTTCCAAAAGAAAAAGCTACCGGATCAGCGTTCCAGACGAAATAGTCCATTATTTTCTTAGTGCCTCAGCAATAAGTTCTATCGGATTTTTAAAGACAGTTTTTTCATTCCCTGCATAACTCATAGAAGCATTGATCTGCATACGACATGCGCTACACTCTGCACTTACTACATCTGCTTCAGTTTTAGCAATCATTGCCGCTTTAGGAACACCTGCAGCTTTTGCAAAATGATGTTTTTCTGTCTGCATTGTGATTCCACCGAAACCACAACATGCATTTGGATCGCTCATCTCTACGATTTTATAGTTTTTCGAGATCAAGTTTCTTGGCTCTTGATAAACCCCTTGCATTTTTCTTGCATGACAAGGATCATGGTAAGTAACAATGCGAGTATTTTGTTTTTTAGATTCTAGAATTTTTTCTAGCTCCGTATGGTTTTGCAGCCACTCAGTTGCCATGTATACTTTAGACATAACTTTTTTCGCACGTTCTTTCCACTCAGGCTGGTCGTGAAAGAAATGTTCATAATCTATCTTTAACATCGCAGAACAAGTTGCTTCAGGAACTATAATCGCTTCAATATCATCACCGAATGATTCAAAATACTCGATATTAAACTTTGCATTGTAATCAACTGTGTCAAAATCTCCTGTAAAATATGCAGGAGCTCCACAACACTTTTGATCTTTTGCCAAGAAAGCATCAATACCTAAAGTATCTAAAATCTCTAAAAGAGAATCCCCTATTGATTTGAAGTTATAGTTTGCAAGACATCCTATAAATACGGCAACTTTACGTTTTCCACCATTATCAATCTCTTCAGGATATGAATTTAAAAACGATGTTTTTCTTAAACTCGGCAGCAGTCTGTCCGCTTTGAGCATTGGTAGAGAAAATCTTGGTTTCATAGAATCTATATCAGACTGAATTTTAAATCCACAAGTCTGGAACACCCATCCTAGTTTAAATGCAATATCATTTAACCATCTATGGCGAAGTAATAAGAAAAAGAGTTTTTTATACCAAGCTATACCGAATTTTTTTGCAATGTCAGCACGAGCTTGTTCAATCACCATATCAGTAGGTAATGATTTTGGACATACATCGACACAGTTTGTACATAAAAAGCAGCTTTCAAAAATATCTTTTGCTGTTTTATCCAGCTCTAGTTTTCCACGTTTGTAAGCTCCTAAAAGATCGATAAAACCACGAGGTGAAGTTACCTCATCAGCATTTACTTTATGAATTGTACATACTGGTATACACTTCCCGCACTTTACACAATCATCAGCAGTTTTATCGAAATTAAATATCTCTTCTAAATTTTTATTTGCACTCACTCTTTACACCGTTTTTGAAAATGTTTTTTTACTGCCTGCATGTTGATGCATATATGCATCAAAAGGCATTGCTATATTTCTGATCAGTAACGTTCCCGTTTGAGAACATGCAATTTTATCATCATTTATCGTTATAAGTTCTTCATTTGCAAAGGTTTGCAGTTCTTCTAAGGCATCTTTAAAGTACTCTTTAAAATTAATATTGAAGATTGACTCAAATCTTTTTATATCTAACTTGAAATTACTCATCAATTCCATGATCACATATTGACGGATTAAATCATCTTCACTCAGAACTACTCCACGTTCAAAAGGAAGTTTTCCTGCATCTATCGCTTCTTCATAAAGCTTCATATCTTTAAAGTTTTGCGCGTAATAATCTACACCTTCACCGATAGAAGTAAGCCCAACACCAATTAGATCTGCTCCCCCTTTAGTCGTATAACCTTGGAAGTTCCTATGCAGTTCCCCTTTCTCAATCGCTTGGAAAAGTTCGTCCTCAGGTTTTGCAAAGTGATCCATTCCGACCATTTTATACCCATGACTTGTAAGGTAATCGATTGTGTATTGCATAATCTGCAACTTTTCATCTGGTTCTGGAAGTGTTGTTTCATCAATCTTACGCATAGTCTTTTTCAACCATGGCACGTGTGCATAGTTAAATACTGCAAATCTGTCCGGATCAAGAGTTAAAGAAAGCTCCAACGTTTCTTTGAAAGTCTCAAGATTTTGATACGGTAGTCCGTAAATAAGGTCAACGTTAACTGATACCATGTTGTATTTACGTGCCAAATCCATCGCATTTTTTGTAATGTTATACGGCTGTACACGGTGTACTGCGACTTGTACTTTTTCGTTAAAATCTTGAATACCGAAACTTACACGGTTAAATCCCGCTTCACTCATTACACGCATCTGATCCTCATCAATATGACGTGGATCTATTTCGCATGAGATCTCAGCACCCTCTGCAAAATTTGGGAAATATGCTTTAATCTCATCAATAACCTCTTTTAGCTGTGGTGCTGAGAAAAACGTCGGTGTCCCTCCTCCAAAGTGCATCTGAATCACTTCACGGTGCATATTAAGGTGTTTTGAGAGGATTTTTAGTTCACGTTTAAGATAATCGATGTAACGCAGCATTTTGTCTTCTTTTGAAGTAAACACAACGTTACATCCACAAAAATAACATGCATTTTTACAAAAAGGAAGATGAAAATATAAACTTAAAGGACGAGAATCATCTTGACTTGCTAACTTGTTTAAATACTCTTCATAACCAAAACCGTCACTGAACTCCAATGCTGTTGGATATGACGTATATCTCGGTCCCGGTTTTGAGTATTTTATAAATTTTGCAAAGTCTAATGACATTTCATCCCCTCTGTTTTGTTTTAAGTATTCCGCGATTATCTCGAAAAAAGACTAATAAACCTATTAAATAGAACGCTACTCTTCTAAAAGCTTCTCAAACTCTTGCATCATCTGTTTCAATTCTTCGATCTCAAATATCTCAACTTTTTCACTTAAACTTTTTGCAAACTCATCCATAAAAGAAACATTAAATTCCTGCGCTTTAGTTTCAAGACGTTTTGCAAATTTTTCTATTAAAGAAAGGTCATTTGTAGTTTTTGCATCTTTAAATAATCTTATAATATCTTCAGGTAATTCGCCAATAAAACTTCTAATTTCCTGCTCATTTTGTACTGAAGAGAGCTCTGTTTTTTCCCTTTTTGAAGCTTCATTCGTATAATTCAAATATTTAGAAACTACTTGATATAAATCTTTTTTTGCTACAGGTTTTCTCAAATAATCATCAAAACGCTGCTCTTTTAATTTCTCTATATCACTTTGCATAATCGATGCAGTCAGCGCAATAACAGGAATATCAAATTCCTCTTTAATCATCCGTGTAGCACTGTATCCGTCTAGTTTAGGCATGCGTATATCCATAAAAATCAAGTCAATCTTATTTTCTTTTACCTTTTGCAATGCATCCTCACCATCCACTGCCTCAACTATATTCACCTTGCTACCTGAAAAACTCTCTTTAACCAGCAATCTGTTTTCTGCTACATCATCAGCAACTAATATCGTTGCTTCATCAAACTCCAAACTCTCTATATCAAAACTCGATTCATTATCAAGTCCTTCATCACGCATTGATGCTATCGGAATATTTTGAAGTCTCAATATAAAAGTCGAACCTTTGCCAAGTTTACTTTCGACCTCCAAACTTCCATCCATCAAAAGTGTAAGTTTTCTACATATTGAAAGTCCTAAACCGGTACCCCCATACTTTTTGACATCTTGGTTCTCTTGCTGTTCAAAAAGATGAAAAATTTTCTCCTGTGCCTCTTTTTTAATTCCCACTCCGCTGTCAATAACTCGAATTACTAAATCAACTTTACTTAAATGCCCCTCTACAGGTAAAACTTTCGTACATACTTTCACAAACCCTTCATCGGTAAACTTCATAGCGTTTCCAATAAGATTAATCAGTACCTGTTTTAAACGTATTCCATCTACAATGACTGCTTTTGGCATCTCTTTATCAAGTTCAAGCGCTAACGTAAGTCCTTTTTGTTCCGCTTGTAATCTGAAAAGTCCTACACTCTCTTGCAATACTTGATTCAGATCTGTTTTTTTCTTTATAATCTCCATTTTTCCAGATTCTATTTTTGAAAGATCTAAAATATCGTTAATCAATATCAATAAAGTTTGTCCCGATGATCGGATTGTCTTAATAAAAGATTTGAGTTTTTTATCCTCGATTCGTTCGTCTAAAAGTTCCGTAAACCCTAAAATGGAGTTCATCGGTGTTCTGATCTCGTGACTCATGTTTGATAAGAATATCGATTTTGCGGCACTTGCACTTTTTGCTTCATTCATCGCTTTGATCAACTGCTTGTTCATATCTTTTAACTTTTCTTCTGCTTCTCTTCTTTTTCCTATCTCTAAAGAGAGTTTTCTGTTCCAAAATAGAGAAGCCGCAATAAGAACTAAGAGAGTTCCTGCTATTTCAAAAATAGTTGTATAATCGATCTGTTGGTCATACTTTACATCTACCCATCGGTTATATATTTTGTTTTTCTCTTCAGGTGTAATAGAATCGATTGCCTTGTTAAAAATTTTTATCCCTAAAGGACTCCAGTCATTACGTAAAGCCATACTAAATTTTAGATGATATGGTGTAACCCCGGATATTTTCAAATTTGAAAAACCTTTTTTTTGTATATAGTTACTTGCTATTGGTAAAAGATCTATATATACATCTGCTTCACCATTTACGATAGTTTTAAATGCTTGTGAAAGATTATTCACTTCAATATAAGTGATCTGCGGATGCTCTTTTCTCAAAAGCTCATTAATTGCATACCCTTTAATCAATACAACTTTTTTATCGTTTAACTGCTGCATATCTGTCAGAAATTCACCGTCTTGATTTGCCACAAAAACTAAAGGCATATCGATATAGGGCTTTGTAAAGTTAACCACCTTTTCTCTTGAAGGTGTTTTAGCTACACATGTATATAAATCTGCTTTTCTTGAATTGATAGCCTCAACACTTTGTGACCACTCTTGAGTTGGCAGCAGTACAAAATTCAAACCTGTTTTTTGTGCAATCAAGTCCATATAACTGCTTGCAATTCCAGAATACTTTCCATTACTTTTTGAAAGAAACTCTACTGGTTCCCAATAATTATCAATCACATAATGAATAGTGTTGTGCTCTTTAATCCACGCTTGCTCTTTTTTTGTTAAACTGAGTAAACTTCCTCCTGTAAAATCAGCACTTTTACTCCATTTTGATCTAATCTCCTGCATCTCGCTTTCTTCTACATCAGCAACAGATTTTTGGATAATACCGTATAAAACAGTTTTATCTTTATCAATAGCGATACTTACAGAGGTACTGAACTCTTTGAGCTTCTCTACAACACGTAAATTATTTAGAAGATTTTTATTGATTATGTAGGTTCCAACAGCTAAATTTCCTATATAGGCATCTGCTTTGCCTAAGGAAACCCATTCAAGTGATTCTTCATTGGAAGATGATGGGATTATCTTAATTTGTGGGTATTTTTCTTGAAGCCATTCATGAATGTAAGAGGACGTATTGATAGAAACTGTTTTACCTTTAAGGTCTTCAATGGTATGGATATCTTTACCGATCTGGGTAATAACAACCATCGGTACAGTAAGATAAGGTGTTGAAAAATTAAAATACTTTTCTCTCTCTTTTGTTTTAACGGCACATACAAGTCCGCCATACTTTTTCTCTTTTGCATTTTGAAGTGTTTGTGCCCACACCTCAGATTTTATACGAAACTTTAAACCACTTTTCTTTTCAATAAGCCGAATAAAATCTTCCGATAAACCGCTATGCCTACCCTGTGAATCAACAAAATCAAAAGGGGGCCATCTGTAATCACTTCCCAATGTTACAACCGGGTGTTGTTTTATATACTCTTTTTCCTCATTTGTAAAAACTACATTTGCCTCTGCACTAACAATTAAGAGAACAAAAAGACAAAAAATTCGAAAGAACAGTTTCATTACTCTTCTTCAATAATTGCTCTAAAACTTTCTAAATTGTTCTCAAAAAGTTCAATCAAATATGGGTCAAACTGTTTCCCTTTGAGACCTGTGATGTATTTAACTACCTCTTCAAAACTCCAAGCATCTTTATAGACCCGTTTATGAGTTAAAGCATCTAAGACATCAGCTAGTGCGACAATCCTAGCATAAATATGAATCTCCTCACCTGCAAGACCTTGAGGATAACCCGTACCATCCCATTTTTCATGGTGCTGATAAGCAATAACATCACCTGCTTTGATCAACCTTCTTTTGGAATGTTGTAAGAACCTATGTGCATTTGTCGTATGTTCTTGCATAATCTTAAACTCTTCATCGGTATAACGGCCCGGCTTATTCAGTACTTCATGCGGGATGGTTACCTTTCCAATATCGTGGAGCGGTGATGCAAAATAAACATCATGAATCTCTTCTTCACTGAGTGATCCGTGAAGTGTTGCTAATAGTTTTGAAGCATCAGCAACTCTTTTTATGTGTTTGCCTGTTTCATCAGAAGTTGATTCCATTAACTCTGTTAAAAGATAGATAATCTCTTTTTGTGTTTGTTCCAGTTCACTTAAATATCTTTTTTCACGTTCAACAATCTTGACATTTAAATCAAGGTTGTTCTGTTTTAAAACCTCTTTTGCATGGTAAAGCTCTAAATGAGTCGTCACCCTTGCTATAAGTTCTTCGGAATGAAAAGGTTTTGTAATATAATCTACAGCACCAAGCTTTAGTCCTTCAGTGATAGAGTCAACATCAGCTTTTGCAGTGAGAAAAATAACGGGGATATCTTGTGTTCGAGGATCAGCCTTCAGGTGTTTACATACTTCATAACCATTCATTTCAGGCATCATAATATCTAATAGGATAAGATCAAACTTTTTAGTTGTTACAACCTCTAAAGCTTCCTTACCGTTGAGGGCAAAAGAGAAATTATAATTATTCTCTTTAAGGATATTCATCGCAACTTTAATATTATCGCTTATATCATCTACAATTAAAACATTATAAACTAACTCCATAGTCATCACCTTTCATTGCCATAGATTATAGCAAAAAAACACATAAACGATATATGAAGTAAAACTATTGTTTCATCTCACCTGCTAAACGTTGATACACTTCTGAACTTTTTAGTAGTTCTTGATGAGTTCCACTGTCTACTATTTTCCCTTTTTGCATCACTAAAATTTTATCTGCATGCTCAATCGTAGAGAGTCTGTGAGCAATTGTGATAGTAATTTTATCTTTCGTATAACTATCGAGTGCAGCTTGGATTCTCTTTTCAGTTTCATTATCAAGAGCCGATGTTGCTTCATCAAATAAAATAAGTGAAGAGTGTTTATATATTGCACGGGCTATTGCTATACGCTGACGTTGTCCGCCTGAAAGATTTGTTCCCGCTTCACTCATCATAGTATGAATTCCCTCTTCAAGCTCATTTACAAACGTCAATGCATCGGCAAGTTTTAAAGCTTCAAAAACTTTTTCTTCGTCAATATTTTCTTCCCCGTATGCAACATTTGCTGCAAGCGTATCTTGAAAAATGTAAATTCTCTGTGTTACAAAAGAGATATGGTGCTTGAGAGAGTTAAGATCATAATTTTTCACATCTTCACCGTTAATTTTTACAACCCCATTATCTGGATCATAAAAACGAAGTAGCATTGAGATAAATGTAGATTTTCCACCTCCACTGTCTCCAACAAGTGCAATATTTTCACCCTCTTTGATCGTAATATTTACATTATCAAGCGCATATGAACCTTCATAGCGTAATGAAACATTCTCAAATTCAATCTTATTAATATCTTCTTCTAATTTTTTTGTACCATTTATAACGTTTGGTTCTTCGTCTAACACTTCAAACACACGCTCACTTGCTGCAAGAGCATCTTGAATTTTGGAATATGTTCCACCAAGTTTACGAATCGGCTCAAATACAAGTATAATTGCCGTTATAAAAGCAGTAAACTCTCCTACAGTCATATTGCCATCGTACACTTCGCGTCCACCAACATAAATTACAGTTGCCAATCCACAAACCCCAACTATTTCCAGAATTGGAGAAACAATTGCACTGACATAAACTGCTTTCATATTAATTTTAAAGAACTGCCAGTTTTGCTCGGCAAAACGACTCACTTCAAATTTTTCAGTAGCATTAGCCTTAATCACTTCAGAGTTGTTAAACACTTCCGTTAAACGAGAAACAACATCGGCATTTTTAGCCTGTGACCTGTGAGAATATTTTTTTAATTTCTTTGCAATAGACATAATAGGTAAAATAACAACAGGTACGACAACAAGCGAATAAAACGCTAAGACAGGATTTAGCCAAATTACATAACCTATCAAAGCGATGACAGCTAAAAGGTCACGAAACATATCCGGCAGCATATTTGACACAAAAAATTGGAGACGAGCAATATCGTTTGTCACCCTAGAGATCAGCTCACCACTTCTGTTTTGATATAAATAAGCCATATCCATAGAGATCATTTTTTCAAGTAGTATCTCACGAAAACGTGTAATAATACTTTGACCGATATATTCCATAAAAATTGTTTGTAAATATTTTCCAATAGCTTTAGTTAGATAAATACCTATAAGCCCAAGAGGAATAAGATAAAGCATCTCCTCTTTTTTTTCAATAAACATATCATCCATCAAAGGTTTCATAATATGTGCATTTCCTGCCGTAGCTGCAACAATTAACAAGCCTGCGAATACGACCATAATATAATGAAATTTATACTCTTTAATATAAGGCCAAAATCTTTTAATAATCTCTTTCAAATAATCTCTCCATTAAATTTCAATAACATTCTACACTACCACAACTTCTGATACAATAAATTATGCTACAATTTCACGATCAGGAGAGCAAACAAACAATGAAAATACCGCTGCATTTAAAAATCAGAAGAAATTTTAATTCTCTATTTAATTCTTTATTAGCAAAAATTTTTCCGCCAAAAGCGCAAACAGAATTGTTAGATATCAAGAACATAAAAACTATCGCACTAATTCGACCTAACTATCGTATAGGAAATATTATTTTTTTAACACCACTTATCAATGAGATACATGAACAGAATCCAGATATAAAGATTGATCTTTTTATAGGCAGTCAAAGTGTTGGAAAAGTAGTGCAACCAATGCCAAATGTTGATCAAATTATTGATATTTCAAGAAAACTACTTATTAATCCCATCAAACTTTTTCATTTTATAAAAAATGCTCGAGCGAAAAAATATGATCTTTGCATCAACATTTCTTCTCGTTCTTTAAGTTCTCAGATAGTTACTTTATTTATAAATTCAAAATACACGCTTAGTTTTGAAGATGAAAAAAGCTGGGTACCTATCACACATAAAGTACCACATAGATGGCTATTTTCTCACGCGAGTCTGCAACCTTTAGAGATATTGGATGGTTTTGGTATCTCTAATTATAAGCACCCTCTTGAACTAGATATTAAATTAACTCAAGAAGAAATTAAAACGGGTGAACAAACCTTACAGACACTACTGCAAAACAACAATGTAACAGATACTCAAAAAATTATAGCTATTTTTAGAAATGCACGATTTGACAAAAAAATAGAAGATATATGGTGGGAACATTTAATCGCTCAGATGAAACAACTTAAAAGCAACATCACTGTTATTGATATTTTATCTCCGGACATTCCTACAAAGCTCAATGATGACGTAATTGAATATTCCAATAAAAACTTAAGAGAGTTAGGTGCATTTTTCCGAGCGTGTAATGCGTATATCAGTGCTGATACAGGTCCTTTGCATCTAGCCGCTGCTTCTCAAGCGACTTCTATAGGTTTATTTAATCATACAATTATTGCCGCATATGGAACATTGGGTGAACATAATTTAAATATCGATATAAATGACTTCTCACTAGAAGAGATTGCACAACAAATAATTAAACATATTTACCCGGAGTCTTAATTTATGAAAGTTATAGTAATCAGATGCGGGGCACTAGGTGATTTAGTGTATGCAACGAGCGTTATAGATGCATTAAAACGAGAATATGGTGAAGATACTACAATAGATTTTGTATGTACCCCAGGTAGTGCAAAACTATTTCAAAACGATCCAAGAATCAATAAAATTTTTAATTTAAAACATAAAAAGATTCCTCTCTTCTTTAGTAAAGAGAAAAGGGAGATTGTTAAATATTCAAAACAACATCCTTATGATATCTTAATCAACTTTGAACATGGCAAACAGTTTAAAGACTTAACAACAGCCATTCATGCAAAAAAGAAATTTGGCAGTTTTTTTGATTTTCATGGCATACCTGACAATATCATTCATATGGTAGATATTATCAAGCATGTATATAGAAATGTTGTTTCCAAGAAAGTTCTTGATTCAAGTTATCCAAAAATTATTGGAACAAGATCAGATGATGCAATAAAAAAATATGCTTTTCAAGAAAAATATATAATTATCAGTCCTAGTAATTCTCATCAAAAAAAACAACGATTAAATTACCGTGCATGGGAGAATAGTAAATGGACTAAATTAATTAGTCTTCTTAGCAAACATATTCAAGTTGTTGTCATTGGGAATAAAGGAGAAGAAGCTTTCTTTCAAGAACTTCACCCCTACCCTGAAAATGTTGTTGATCTGGTAGGAAAAACACCTTTATCCGATTTAATTGGGGTGATAGAAGGTGCTTCTGCTTTAGTTGCTACAGACACAGGAACCGCACATATCGCTTCAGCTACGAATACTGAGGTTTTTGCACTTATTGGACCTACACCTGCTGAACAGACAGGTCCATATAAAACACCTTTTAATAAAGTACATATTTTAAGTGTTAATTTAGAGTGTTCACCTTGCTATAAAACTGAAAGAATGAAACAATGTCGTGATAATATTTGTATGAAACAGATCTCGACAGAGATGGTTTACAACAGTATAAAATCAGCAAAGTTGTGGTAAAATCCAAATAATTTTAATTATAAGGTAATTGAATTCATTGCTAAGTGATATAAAAACAACTATAATTATTTCTGTTTACAAAAACGTCAAAGCATTAGAATTAGTTCTAGACTCTATCTTGAATCAATCTATAAAAATTGATGAAATTATCGTGTCAGAAGACGGTAATTCTGATGAGATGAGAGTTTTTATCGACTCTCTTAATATTCCAAATTTAATTCACTTAACTCAAGAAGATTTAGGATGGAGAAAGAATATTGCACTTAATAGGTCAATAAAAAAAGCGTCTAATGAATATCTTATTTTCATTGATGGAGATGTAGTACTTCACGAAAAATTTGTTGAAGGTCATCTGAGCTGTGCAAAACCAGGTCGCGTATGTGCAGGAAAACGCGTTGAACTTGGACAAGGGTATACACAAAAACTTTACGATAAAGAATTGTCTATTAAAGAACTTTCAAATAGTTTTTTAAGACGTGTTATTTCACTCCACAAAGACAATGTAAGACATTACGAAGACGGCATATACGTAAAACCTACCAGCTTTATTTTTAAACACTTTATTGCAAAAAAGAATATAAACTATCTTATCGGATGTAATTTTTCTTGCTTTAAAAAAGACATTGTTGCTATTAACGGTTTTGATGAAGACTATAAACTTCCAGCTATCGGTGAAGATGTAGATATCAATTGGCGTTTTCGTGCTAGTGGGACAGAGGTTGTTTCATGTAGAAATATTGCAAATGTCTACCACCTTTGGCATAAAAAAGGTTTTGGCAATAATGAAGGTGAAATCAATAATAAAATTTTAAAAAAGAATCTTGATGCAAATCGTTATGTGTGCATTAATGGACTTGAAAAACTAAATGAAGGAGCAGTAAAATGAAAGGTATTATTTTAGCAGGAGGTAGTGGAACGAGACTTTACCCTATTACTAAAGGTGTTTCTAAACAACTTGTACCACTTTATGATAAACCTATGATTTACTATCCGCTATCAGTGTTAATGCTTGCCGGAATTAAAGAAATTCTTATTATTACGACTCCTGAAGACCAACAAAGTTTTAAAAACCTTTTAGGTGATGGTACTCATATAGGAATGAGATTTGAGTATATTGTTCAACCATCTCCTGATGGACTTGCACAAGCATTTTTACTGGGAGAAGAGTTTTTAGACGGTGACGATGCTTGTTTAGTCCTCGGTGATAATATATTTTACGGTCATGGACTTACACAACTTCTTGCACAAAGTGTTAAAAATGTACAAGATGAAAGTAAAGCAACAGTGTTTGGATACTATGTAAACGATCCTGAACGTTACGGTGTTGCAGAATTTGATGAAAACGGTAATGTTATCAGCATAGAAGAAAAGCCTGAAGAGCCTAAAAGTAATTATGCTGTAGTAGGTCTATACTTTTATCCGAATGATGTTGTGAAAAAAGCCAAAGAGGTAAAACCATCAGATCGCGGGGAGCTTGAGATCACTACATTGAATGAAATGTATTTAAAAGAAGAAAGATTAAAAGTCGAATTGATGGGACGCGGATATGCATGGCTAGACACAGGTACTCATGAATCACTTTTAGAAGCAAGTAGTTTTATTCAAACTATTGAAAATAGACAATCTTTAAAAGTAGCATGTATCGAAGAGATAGCTTATGAAATGGGATATATTTCAAAAGAGCAGCTTCTAGAATTAGCAGAACCTCTAAAGAAAAACCAATATGGTCAATACTTAATTAAACGTGCTAATCAACCGAGAAGGATTGGTAAGTAATGAACTTTATAAGAACAGAAATTCCTGATGTAATTATTTGTGAACCGGTTGTTCATGGTGATGCAAGAGGTTATTTTGTAGAGACTTTTAGAGAAGACAAACTTTCAGAGTTTTTAGGATATAAAATCAACTTTTGCCAAGACAATGAATCAAAAAGCTCATATGGAGTTTTAAGAGGTTTACATTACCAACTTCCTCCACATGCACAAACAAAACTGGTTCGTGTAATTCAAGGAAAAGTTTTAGATGTAGCTGTAGATATCCGTAAAGGAAGTCCTACATTTGGTCAGCATGTTGCTGTTGAATTAAGTGCTGAAAACAAACGCCAGCTTCTAGTACCTCGTGGATTTGCCCATGGCTTTGTAGTACTTGAAAATGACACTGTTTTTGCGTATAAAGTTGATAGTTACTATTCACCTGAGTGTGACCGCGGAATTGCTTTTGATGATCCATCAATAGGTATAGATTGGATAGTTGAACATGAAAAACTAAATCTCTCTGCAAAAGACAAAACACAACCAAAACTAAACGAAACAGATGATCTCTTTGAATATGGAGTCAACTATTATGCCTAATATCTTGGTTACTGGTTCAAATGGACAAGTAGGTTCGGAAATTAAAGAACTTTCAAATAATTATCCAGCGAACTATTTCTTTACAGATAAAGAATCTTTAGATATTACAGACAAAAATATCCTATCTAATTATATTCAAGAGCATAATATAGACACAATTATCAACTGTGCAGCATACACGGCAGTTGATAAAGCTGAATCTGATGAAGTAAGTGCAGACTTGGTAAATCATATAGCTGTTCAAAATATGGCAGAGATAGCAAAAGAGAAAAATATCAAGCTCGTACATATTAGTACCGATTATATATTTGACGGAGAGAACTACAAACCGTATACAGAAGATGATAATGTAGCTCCAAACGGTATATATGGAAAAACAAAACTTGGTGGAGAAAAAGCATTACAAGAGATAAATCCTAAAAACTCTATAATTATCAGGACATCATGGGTATATAGCTCATATGGAGCAAACTTTGTAAAAACAATGCTTCGCTTAGGGAAGGAAAAAGAACAACTTGGTGTTATTTTTGATCAGGTAGGGACTCCTACATATGCAAAAGATTTAGCACAAGCAATTTTAGAGATATTACCAAAGATTGAAAATAGTAACGTCGACATATACCACTACTCAAATGAAGGTGTGCTTTCTTGGTATGACTTTGCTAAAGAAATTATGCGTATGGCAAAGCTTGATTGTACAATCAATCCGATTGAGACAAAAGAGTACCCAACACCGGCAAAAAGACCGCATTACTCTTTACTAAACAAATCAAAAATCAAACAAACTTTCAGTATTGCGATACCATACTGGAAAGATTCACTCGATGAGTGTTTAAGAAAAATGGGAGAAAGAAAATAATGAAATCAATTTTATTAACAGGAACAGCAGGCTTTATTGGCTCAAACTTTGTACCATATTTTTTAGAAAAATATCCGGAATACAAGCTAGTTAATTTAGACCTGTTAACTTATGCAGGAAACTTAGATAATCTAAAAGAGTGTGAAGGCAATCCTAGATATAAATTTATCAAAGGAGATATTTGTAATCGTGAATTAGTAGAGTTTATCTTTAATGAATACGATATTCAAGGGGTAATTCACTTTGCAGCAGAATCTCATGTTGACAACTCTATTAAAAATCCTGGTGTCTTTATAGAGACAAATGTTAACGGTACTTTTACTTTAATAGACGTAGCATACAAATATTGGATGGAAAAACCGTTTACATATAAAGAAAAGTACAATAAATGCAGATTCCACCATATTTCTACTGATGAAGTATATGGTACACTCAGTGATGATCCAAAAGATCTATTTACAGAAGAGACTCCATATGCTCCAAATTCACCATATAGTGCAAGTAAAGCTAGTTCTGATATGGTTGTACGTTCATATCAAGAAACTTACGGACTTAACACTGTTATTACAAACTGTTCAAATAACTATGGTCCTAAGCAACATGATGAAAAGTTGATTCCAACAATCATCCGTAAAGCACTTGCGAATGAACCAATTCCAATCTATGGTGACGGTAAAAATATTCGTGATTGGTTATATGTACTAGACCACTGTAAAGGGATCGACCTAGTGTACCATACAGGTTTAGAAGCCAATGTATATAATATTGGTGGAAGAAATGAAAGAACAAACTTACAGATAGTAGATCGTATTTGTACAATATTAGATGAAAAAGTACCACAAGATAGTAAAAGTTATAAAGAGTTAATTACTTTCGTAGAAGATAGAGCAGGACATGACCGCCGTTATGCAATAGATGCTACAAAACTGGAAAATACTCTTGGTTGGAAAGCTGATGAAAACTTTGATACTGGTATTGTGAAAACTATAGATTGGTACTTGGAAAAATATGGAAAGAACTAAAGTTGCTGCATGTGTTGTTTTATTCAACCCTGAAGATGATATTTTTGAAAATATTTCTTCATACGTTGCACATGTAGGTTCATTAATTATAGTTGACAATTCTACAGTGCACAACCAAACACTTATACAAAAAATATTGGATACTTTTCAAAATATAGAATATATCAATAATCATGACAATCTAGGTATAGCGACAGCTCTAAACATTGGATGTAATAAAGCTTTAGAAGATGGTTATGATTGGATCTTAACAATGGATCAAGATAGCAGATTTATTAATTTTTCTCATTACTTGTCATGTCTAGAAAATTTAAAAAACACTGATGAGATAGCGATCTTAAGTGCAAACACTAATTATAATGAAGAGATGGAAATTCCAAATGAAGCTATATGCAGTTATGAAGAAAAATTCTCTGCTATTACATCAGCTAACCTATTGAATTTAAAACTATTTGAAAAAATTGGAAAATTTGAAGACAAACTCTTTATTGATCTTGTTGATTATGACTATTGTATAAAAGCACAAATACATAATTTCAAAGTTCTATATTTTCCAAATATCTTTGTCAAGCATGCATTAGGAACAGTATTTTTAAGAAAAAATCTATTTACTAAAAAAACTAGAGCAAAAAGAGAACACAATCCTCAAAGAACTTATTACTTTGCTAGGAATTATTTATATCTTTCAAGTAAATACGGCAAGTATTTTCCAAAAGAATTAAATATGTTAAAAATTCTCAACATCCTGTTTATTCATGAAGTAACAAAGATCCTTTTATATGAAGATCAAAAAGGCGCAAAATTACGTGCTAAGTTTATTGGATTACTTCATTTTTTTACAAACAAATTTGGTAAATATATCGTTTAGGATAATAGATGCTATTTAACAGCTACGAGTACATATTTTTCTTTCTACCGATAACATTTTTCATCTATTTCTTTTTACTCAATAGAAGGTTAGTAACAGGTGCGAAAGGTTTCTTAGTATTTGCGTCA